>NZ_JBYSWF010000042.1:0-63937 GCF_058780865.1 Pseudomonas sp. GP01-A4 | reverse complement strand
AGTGGTGGGGCAAAGACCTTTTGGTTACTTTTGGGGCGTTTGCCAAAAGTGACCCGCTGTAAGAGCGGAACCCTAAGCCGCCGTTACCGCAGCAACGGATATGTACACCACACCACACCACAACGCCCCCACCCCCTGTTGGCCCACCTCTTGCTAAAGAATCCCCACAGGTAGCCAACGGCGGTTGCCCCCTCCACGACAAAGACGTCGCACACCCGGTTTGCCCCAGCGAACCCGGTGGCGGCGTTTTTTCGTTTTGGCCCCATAGCCCGGGGCCGATGGGGCGGCCACAGCCGTTCCATCACCAGGCCTTCTCATAAGACCCCTTACCGCTGAGGTGCGTGATGAAATCAAGCTTCTGGAAATCCGGTCACACCCCGACCCTGTTCGCCGCGTTCCTGTATTTCGACCTGAGCTTCATGGTCTGGTACCTGTTGGGCCCATTGGCGGTACAAATCGCCGCCGACCTGCACCTCACCACCCAACAACGCGGCCTGGTGGTCGCCACCCCCATCCTGGCCGGCGCAGTGCTGCGGTTCCTGATGGGCATGCTCGCCGACAAACTCTCCCCCAAGACCGCCGGCCTGATCGGCCAGGTGATTGTCATCGGCGCCTTGTTCGTCGCCTGGAAACTCGGAATCCACAGCTACGAGCAAGCCCTGCTGCTGGGCATGTTCCTCGGCATGGCGGGAGCCTCGTTCGCCGTCGCCCTGCCCCTGGCCTCCCAGTGGTACCCCGCCGAGCACCAGGGCAAGGCCATGGGCATCGCCGGCGCCGGCAACTCCGGGACGGTGTTCGCGGCCCTGCTGGCACCGGTACTCGCCGCCGCGTTTGGCTGGAGCAATGTGTTCGGCTTCGCACTGATCCCGCTGATCCTGACGCTGATCGTCTTCGCCTGGCTCGCCCGCAACGCCCCGCAACGACCCAAGGCCAAGTCCATGGCCGACTACTTCAAAGCCCTGGGCGACCGCGACAGTTGGTGGTTCATGTTCTTCTACAGTGTGACCTTCGGTGGTTTCATCGGCCTGGCCAGCGCCCTGCCCGGCTATTTCAACGACCAATACGGCCTGAGCCCGGTCACCGCCGGCTACTACACCGCCGCCTGCGTATTCGGCGGCAGCCTGATGCGGCCTTTGGGCGGCGCCCTGGCCGACCGTTTCGGCGGGATTCGCACCCTGCTCGGCATGTACGGCGTGGCAGCGATCTGCATCGCGGCGGTGGGGTTCAACCTGCCAAGCTCCTACGCAGCACTGGCGCTTTTTGTGTGCACCATGCTCGGTTTGGGTGCCGGTAACGGTGCAGTCTTCCAACTGGTGCCCCAACGCTTTCACCGCGAGATTGGTGTGATGACCGGCCTGATCGGCATGGCCGGCGGCATCGGCGGTTTCGCCCTGGCGGCGGGCATGGGCGCGATCAAGCAAAGCACCGGCAGCTATCAGTTGGCGCTGTGGCTGTTCGCCAGCCTGGGCGTGCTGGCCTGGTTCGGCCTGTACGGCGTCAAGCGTCGCTGGAGAACCACCTGGGGCTCGGCCGCGGTGACGGCTGCACGGGTCTGATGAGCCTGCAACTGAGCTTCGCCCAGGCCAGCGCCACCGGCCCGCGGCAGGAAAACCAGGACGCCTTGCGCCTGGTCACTCCCGCCCCGGAGCTGGCCGCCAGCAAAGGCTACTTGTGTGCCATCGCCGATGGCGTCAGCCAATGCGCCGATGGCGGACTGGCTGCACGCTCGACCTTGCAAGCCCTGGCCCTGGACTATTACGCCACGCCGCAAACCTGGGGCGTGGCCCAGGCCCTGGAACGCTTGCTGGTGGCCCAGAATCGCTGGCTGCAAGCCAATGGCGGCGGTCAGCCGTTGCTGACCACCCTCAGCGCCCTGGTGTTTCGCGGCCAGCGTTTCACCCTGGCCCATGTGGGTGATTGCCGGGTGTACCGCTGGCTCGATGGCCAGTTGCAGCGCCTGAGCCAGGAGCATGTGTGGGAGCAACCGGGCATGCAGCATGTGCTCAAGCGCGCCATGGGCCTGGATCAGCATCTGGTGCTGGATTTCCTCGACGGCGAGTTGCGGGCAGGCGAGTGTTTCCTGCTGCTCAGCGACGGCGTGTGGGCGACCCTGGATGACAACAACATCAGCGCAATCCTGCGGGAACAGTCGGACCTGGACCTCGCGGTAAACACCCTGGTCAGCGCCGCGCACCTGGCCGGTAGCCAGGACAACGCCAGCGCCCTGCTGGTCCGCGTCGACCAGCTTGGCGCCGCCACCCTCGGCGATGCGCTGGTGCAGTTGCAGCAATGGCCCCTGCCGCCCCCCCTGAAACCCGGCCAGCGCTTCGAAGGCTGGCACGTAGAGTCGCTGTTGGGGCAAAGCCGCCAATCCTTGCTCTATCGGGTGCGCGATGCCCATCAACAGGCGTGGCTGCTGAAGACCTTGCCGCTCAGCCACGACGATGACGTGTTCGCCGCCCAGGCATTGCTGTCAGAGGAATGGTTCCTGCGCCGGGTCGCCGGCCGCGCGTTTCCTGAAGTCCATCCAGCCAGTGGCCGTCAGCATTTGTACTACGTGATGCGTGAATACTCCGGCCAAACCCTGGCCGAACTGTTCAAGCACCAGGGCCCATTGCCCCTGGCGCAGTGGCAAACCCTGGCCGAGCGCCTGTTGCGTGCCGTCGGGCTGCTGCACCGCCGGCAGATCCTGCACCGCGACATCAAGCCGGAAAACCTGCTGCTGGCCGAGGATGGCGAATTGCGTGTGCTGGACTTCGGCCTGGCCTACTGCCCCGGGCTCTCGGAGGATCGCGCGCACCTGTTGCCTGGCACGCCAAGCTTTATCGCCCCGGAAGCCTTCAACGGCGAACGCCCTACCCCGCAACAGGACTTGTATAGCGTCGGTGTGACCTTGTATTACCTGCTCACCGGGCATTACCCCTATGGCGAAATCGAAGCTTTCCAGCGTCCCAGGTTCACTACGCTTGTCGGCGCCAGCCGTTACCGCCCCGACCTGCCCGACTGGCTGCAACAGAGCCTGGAGCGCGCAGTCGCCGCGCAACCCGAGCAACGTTATGAAACTGCCGAGGAATGGTTGCTGGTACTGGAGCAGGCGGATCGCCGCGAGTTGAGCACGCGACCAAAACCGCTGCTGGAGCGCGAACCGCTGAAGGTCTGGCAAACGTTGGCCGTGCTGTCGTTGCTGATCAATCTGGTGCTGTTGTACTGGCTGTTGCACCACTAAGAGGCGAAATTTCTTGATACATCACCGCCTCACTTAGCAAAACCGGCCAAAATCCTACTTGGCACAACCGCTGCATTAGCTTTCCCATCAACACACATATAGCCGCACCTTCAACGTCGAAGGTCGGGCTTCCCGAGAGAACGGGACCAGGACAAAGGCGTCCTCGCTACTTACGTAGCGGGGACGCCTTTTTTTGTTGCGCACGATTTGTCGAGCCACTGCGGAGAACGACATGAAGAAACTCAAACTGGTGATGATCGGCAACGGCATGGCCGGGGTTCGCACCCTTGAAGAATTGCTCAAGCTGAGCAGCGACCTGTACGACATCACCGTTTTCGGCGCCGAGCCCCACACCAATTACAACCGCATTTTGCTGTCGCCGGTGCTGGCCGGTGAGCAGACCTTCGAAGAGATCGTGCTCAATGACTTGAGCTGGTACCTCGATAACAACATCAAGCTGTTGCTTAACCGCAAAGTGGTGCAGATCGACCGGGTCAAACGCAAAGTCATCGCCGAAGACGGCAGCGAGGCCGAGTACGATCGCCTGCTGATCGCCACCGGCTCCACGCCTTTTATCCTGCCGATCCCGGGCAATACGTTGCAGGGTGTGATCGGCTACCGCGACATCGCCGACACCCAGGCCATGATCGACACCGCCAAGACCCACAAGCACGCGGTCGTCATCGGCGGCGGCCTGCTGGGCCTGGAGGCCGCCAACGGCCTGATGCTGCGTGGCATGCACGTGACCGTGGTGCATATCGGCGAGTGGCTGCTGGAACGGCAATTGGACAAGACCAGCGGCCAGTTGCTGCAAACCGAACTGGAAAGCCGTGGCCTGGTGTTTCGCTTGAAGGAGCAGACCGAGGCGCTGCATGACGCCGGCAACGGCCGCGTCGGCTCGGTGCAATTCAAGAATGGCGATGTGATCCCCGCCGACCTGGTGGTGATGGCTGCGGGCATCCGCCCCAACACCGAACTCGCGGAAAAATCCGGCATCCCGTGCAACCGTGGGATTCTGGTCAACGACACCCTGCAAACCTACGACCCGCGCATCTATGCCATCGGCGAATGCGCCAGCCATCGCGGGATCGCCTACGGCCTGGTGGCACCGCTGTTCGAGCAGGCCAAGGTCTGCGCCAACCACCTCGCCCAACTGGGTTTCGCGCGCTATCAAGGCTCGGTGACTTCGACCAAATTGAAAGTCACCGGCATCGACCTGTTCTCCGCCGGGGACTTCATGGGCGGCGAAGGCACGGAGACCATCACGCTTTCCGACCCGATTGGCGGTGTGTACAAGAAGCTGGTGATCAAGGACGACATCCTCGTCGGCGCCTGCCTGTACGGCGATACGGCTGACGGCGGCTGGTATTTCCGGCAGATCCGTGAGAACCATGCCATTGGCGAGATCCGCGATCACCTGATGTTCGGTGAAAATGCTTTGGGAGATGTAGGCCACCAAGGCCAGGACAAAGCCATGAGCATGGCCGACACCGCCGAAGTCTGCGGCTGCAACGGCGTGTGCAAGGGCACCATCGTCAAGGCGATTCAGGAACACGGTCTGTTCAGCGTCGACGACGTGAAGAAGCACACCAAGGCTGCCAGTTCCTGCGGTTCCTGCGCCGGGCTGGTGGAACAAATCCTGATCAACACCGTGGGCGGCGCGGCGGACGTCAAACCGAAAAGCGAAAAAGCCATCTGCGGCTGCAGCGACCTCAACCACGGGCAAATCCGCCAGGCCATCCGCGACCAGCACCTGCTGACCATCGCCGGCACCATGAGCTACCTGAACTGGCGCACCCCGAACGGCTGTGCCACCTGCCGCCCGGCACTCAACTACTACCTGATCTCCACTTGGCCCGGCGAGGCAAAAGACGATCCGCAATCGCGCCTGATCAACGAACGCGCCCACGCCAATATTCAGAAAGACGGCACCTATTCGGTAGTCCCGCGGATGTGGGGTGGTGTGACCAATCCGTCGGAACTGCGGCGCATCGCCGATGTGGCCGACAAGTACAACGTGCCGATGGTCAAGGTTACCGGCGGGCAGCGCATCGATTTGCTGGGCATCAAGAAGCAGGACTTGCCCGGCGTATGGAAAGACCTCGATATGCCATCCGGCCACGCCTACGGCAAATCCATCCGCACCGTGAAGACCTGCGTCGGCAGCGAGTTCTGCCGCTTTGGTACGCAGAACTCGACGCAACTGGGGATTGAGCTGGAACATGACCTGTTCAATATGTGGTCGCCCCACAAGGTCAAGCTGGCAGTGTCCGGCTGCCCGCGCAACTGCTCGGAAGCGGGGATCAAGGACGTGGGAATCATCGGCGTCGATTCCGGCTGGGAGATGTACATCGGCGGTAACGGCGGGATCAAGACCGAGGTCGCCGAGTTCTTCGTCAAGCTGAAAACCGCCGAAGAAGTGCGCGAATACAACGGCGCTTTCCTACAGCTCTACCGGGAAGAAGCCTTCTACCTGGAGCGCACCGTGCACTACCTGCAACGGGTCGGCATGGAGCACATCAAGAAGGCTGTACTGGAAGACCCGGCGCGGCGCCAGGCACTGAATGAACGCCTGCAATTCTCCCTGTCGTTCGAGCAGGACCCGTGGAAAGAACGCCTGGAACAGCCGCTGCTGAAAAAGGAATTCGACACCATCCCCGTCAAACTGCTGGAGGTGCCGGCATGAACTGGCTGGATATCTGCGCCCTCGAAGAAATCAACGCCCTGGGCTCGCGCATCATCAGCGGGCCAAAAGGCGACATCGCGATTTTTCGTACCAGTGACGACGAGGTTTTCGCCCTCGACGACCGCTGCCCGCACAAGGGTGGCCCGCTGTCCCAAGGCTTGATCTACGGCAAGCGCGTGGCCTGCCCGCTGCACAACTGGCAGATCGACCTGGAGTCCGGGGAGGCCCAGGCACCGGACGTCGGCTGCGCCCATCACCACCCGGCCCGTGTGGAAAACGGCCGGGTGATGTTGGCGCTGCGGGACGCCGGTTGATGAACCGCCAGACCACCGCGTCCACCTGCTGCTACTGCGGGGTCGGTTGCGGCGTACTGATCGAGCATGATGGCTCGCAGATCCTCGGCGTCAGTGGCGATCCGAGTCATCCGGCCAACTTCGGAAAATTGTGCAGCAAGGGCTCCAGCCTGCACCTCACCGGAGACCTCGCGGCCCGCGCGTTGTACCCGGAACTGCGGCTGGGCAAAGGCCTGGCCCGCAGCCGCACCGACTGGGATACCGCCCTGGAGCACGCGGCGAACGTGTTTGCCGAAACCATCGCTGAACACGGGCCGGACAGCGTCGCGTTCTATATTTCCGGGCAGTTGCTGACCGAGGATTACTACAGCTTCAACAAACTGGCGCGGGCGCTGGTGGGCACCAACAATATCGACAGCAACTCGCGGCTGTGCATGTCTTCGGCGGTGGTCGGCTACAAGCGCAGCCTGGGGGCCGACGCGCCACCGTGCAGCTACGAGGACCTGGAGTCGAGCGACTGCGTGATGATCGTCGGCAGCAATATGGCCTACGCGCATCCGGTGTTGTTCCGACGCCTGGAGGAAGCCAAGGCCCGCCGGCCACAGATGAAAGTGCTGGTAATTGATCCCCGGCGCACCGACACCTGCGACTTGGCGGACCTGCATCTGGCGATTTTGCCGGGTACGGATGTCGCATTGTTCCATGGGATCCTGCACTTGCTGTTGTGGGAAGACTGGATCGACCGCGACTTTATCCAGGCCCATACCGACGGCCTGGTCGAACTCAAACGCCTGGTTCACGACTACACACCGCAAATGGTCACGCAGTTGTGCGGGATCAGTGTCGAGCAACTGCGTCTGTGTGCGGAATGGGTCGGCACCTCGGCGAGTTTTCTGTCGTTGTGGTGCATGGGGCTCAATCAGTCCACCGCCGGCAGCGCGAAGAACAGCGCCTTGATTAACCTGCATTTGGCGACCGGCACCATCGGCCGCCCTGGCTGCGGACCTTTCTCCCTGACGGGTCAGCCGAATGCCATGGGTGGGCGGGAAACCGGCAGTTTGTCGAATTTACTGCCTGGCCATCGTGAGGCTGCCAACCCCGAACATCGGGCAGAAGTAGCCGCGTATTGGGGGGTCGACCAACTGCCGGCCAGCACCGGGCTGACCGCCATCGAATTGTTTGAACAGATGCAGGCCGGCAAGATCAAGGCCTTGTGGATCGCGTGCACCAACCCCGCCCAATCCCTGCCCGACCAGAACACCGTGCGCCAGGCCCTGGAAGCGTGTCCGTTCGTGGTGCTACAGGAAGCCTTTCGTACAACCGAGACGGCGCGTTACGCCGACCTGTTGCTGCCAGCCGCGAGCTGGGGCGAGAAGGAAGGCACAGTGACCAACTCTGAGCGGCGCATTTCCCACGTTCGCCGAGCCATCGCCCCACCTGGGGAAGCGCGGCCGGACTGGGCAATCACCGTGGATTTTGCCCGACGCCTGGAGCAGCGTCTTTGTCCCGGAAAACCGGGGCTTTTTGCCTTTGAGCAACCGGCACAGATCTTTGATGAATACAAGCTGCTGACCCGTGGGCGGGACCTGGACCTGTCGGGTATCAGCCACGCGCTGCTGGACCGGATAGGCCCGCAGCAATGGCCATTCCCGGCCGATGCGGTGGGCGGAACGCCAAGGCTGTACACCGACGGATTTTTCCCTACGGAGACTGGCCGGGCGCACTTTGTCGCCGACCCTTATCGCGCCGCCAAGGAGCAGCGTGACGCGCGCTTCCCACTCACCCTGATCACCGGCCGCCTGCGGGACCAATGGCATGGCATGAGCCGCACCGGCACCGCTGCGCAGCTGTTCGGCCATGTCAGTGAAGCAGTGCTCAGCCTGCACCCGGACGAACTGCGTCGCCATCGCTTGAAGGAAGGGGATCTGGTCAGCCTGAAAAGCCGGCGCGGCAGCGTGATTGTGGCCGTCGGCAGCGATGACAGCGTGCGTCCCGGCCAGGCTTTCCTGCCGATGCACTGGGGCGACCGTTTTCTTAAAGGCGGCGTAAATGCGCTGACCCAGCCGGCATTCGACCCGCTGTCCAAACAGCCGGAACTCAAGCACAGCGGCGTGCGCCTGGAGGCGGTGCGGCTGCCCTGGCACTTGTTTGCGCTGATTGAAGGCGATGTGCAGCAACACTTCGAAGCGTTGCGACCGCTGTGTGACGGCTTTGCCTACGTCAGCCTGAGCCTGACCGGACGCGAGCGGCCTGCCCTGCTGATTCGTGCGGCGCATCACGAGGCGCCCGCCCTTGAACTGCTCAAGCAGATCGACCAACTGCTGGGCCTCAACGACGGCCCCGTGATGGCGTACGACGACCCGCGGCGCTCCATTGGCAAGCGGGTAAAGATTGAAAAAGGCCGTATCACCGCGATCCGCCTGGCTGGCGAAACCCTGGCTCGCCACTGGCTGCAAAGCCTGTGGCTGGAAGGTCGCACCGATGAGCAGTTACGCCGCTGGTTGTTGGCGCCATTGAGTGCGCCACCGGGGGGCGGCTCAAGCAGCAACAAGACGCTGTGCAACTGCAAGAACGTCAGCGAAAGCGCGGTCTGCGCCGGCATTGCCCGGGGCCTGGACCTGAACGGGCTGAAGCAGGAACTGGGTTGCGGCACGCAATGCGGCTCCTGTGTGCCGGAAATCAAACGGTTATTGGCGAGTGGCAAGCAGCCAATCGCGATCAGAGTGTGAGGCAAGCATATGAGCGCAAAAGTCTGGCTGGTGGGCGCAGGCCCCGGCGATCCGGAACTGCTGACACTCAAGGCGGTGAGAGCCCTGCGGGAAGCCGATGTGGTGCTGATCGATGATCTGGTCAACCCGGCGCTGCTGGAGCATTGCCCCGCTGCACGGCTGATCACCGTGGGCAAACGCGGTGGCTGCCGTTCCACCCCACAGGCGTTTATCCATCGCCTGATGTTGCGTTATGCCCGGCAGGGTAAGTGCGTGGTGCGGCTCAAGGGCGGCGACCCGTGCATTTTTGGTCGCGGCGGCGAAGAGGCGGCGTGGCTCAGGCAGCAAGGGGTGGAAGTGGAGTTGGTCAACGGCATTACGGCAGGGCTGGCCGGGGCAACGAACTGCGATATCTCGCTGACGTTGCGCGGTGTCAGCCGTGGCGTCACGTTGGTCACGGCCCATACCCAGGACGACAGCAGCCTCAATTGGCGGGCCCTGGCCGAGGGCGGCACGACGCTGGTGATCTATATGGGGGTGGCGAAACTGGGGGAAATCCGCCGGCAATTGCTGGAAGGTGGCATGAGCGATGACATGCCGGTGGCGATGATTGAAAACGCTTCACTGCCACAACAGCGCGAATGCCGCAGCAGCCTCGCCCGGATGCAGGATGATGCGCACGAATTCGCGCTCAAGAGCCCGGCTATCCTGGTGATTGGCCGGGTTGCGCAAGCGACGCAGGCGCTTGCGGCCCTGGCCAGCGCCACGGCCTGAGGCAAACTGCAGGCGAAAAAAAGCCCGGCCTAAGCCGGGCTTTTTTCTACAACTCAGTAATTACTGAGCTGCTTGTGCTTCTACCGAGGCTTCTACGCGACGGTTGATAGCACGGCCAGCTTCAGTTGCGTTGTCAGCAACTGGGCGGGATTTGCCATAACCAACCGAGCTTACACGGTTAGGAGCAATACCGTCTTTGACCAGGACTTGCTTAACAGCGTCAGCACGACGCTGGGACAGCTTCTGGTTGTAAGCGTCAGGACCGACGGAGTCAGTGTGACCTTCAACAACGGTGGTGGTTTGTGGGTACTGTTTCATGAAGTCAGCGAGGTTTTTCACGTCGCCGTAGCTGTTAGGCTTAACAACCGACTTGTCGAAGTCGAACTTCACGTCCAGCTCAACACGAACAACCTGAGCAACCGGAGCTTCTGGCTCTGGGGTTGGCTCTGGAGCTGGTGCTGGGGTAGGAGCTGGAGCAGTTTTGCCAGCGTTGCCGCCGAAGTTTACGCCCAGGCCAACCAGTGCGGAGTAGTCCCACTTGCCGTTGTCGATAGCGTAGTCAGCTTCAACACCAGCACGTGCGAACAGGTTGTCGGTGAAGTAGTACTTCACACCAGCGCCAGCAATAGCCAGGGTCGACTGATCGCGACCGCTGTGACCATCAGCCTGCACGTTGGTACGGCTCTGGTGGCCGAAACCGCCCTCAACGTATGGACGCAGGGAGTCTACGCCAGCTTGACCGAAGTGGTACTGGGCAGTAACGCTGCCGGTATCACCTTTGATCTTCTGGTTGCCAGTACCGTCGTTCGAACGGGTGTGGTTGGTAGTGTCGTAGTTCAGGTTGATCGACACGTCGTCGGTCAGGAAGTAACCGATGCTGGCGCCAGGATTGAAGCCGTCTTCGATATGTTTGACGCTATCGTTGAACTGCTTTTTGTAAAACAGCTGGCCTTCAACTGCGCCTTGGCCTTGTGCCAGAGCGCCGACAGAAGTGGCAGCAATAAGAGTACCAATGGCCAAGCCCAAGGTGTTTTTCAGTTTCATCCGTTAAATCCCCATCTGGTGATTGTAAAGCAGTCCCACATACCGGGGGACAACTCGGCGACAAGTCTAACAGAACTTGCCTACACGTAAGAGATATTTGCCACGCACTAAGTTTCAGTGCTGCCCGCAAATTTCTCACGTAATTTATCAAGAGCGCGTTTGTAACGCATTTTTGTAGCACTCAAACCCATATGCATGATGTCAGCGATCTCCTGAAACTCCAGCTCTGCGACAAATCGTAGCACCAGAATTTCCCGGTCAATCGGATTCACATGCACCAACCAGCGATCGAGTCCGCCCTTTTCTTCCGGGGTAGGCGCCTTTTCCTCAGACGCTTCCTCAAGGGGGTCCAGACTCAAAGCATCCATCAAGCGACGCTTTCGCCGTTCCTTCCGATACTGCGTGATGCACTCGTTGTACGTGATGCTATAGAGCCATGTCTTGAACTTCGATTTTCCCTCGAAGTTCTTCAGGCCGTATAGCACCTTGAGCATCACTTCCTGACAGACATCATCCGCATCTCTATCGTTCCCTAAATACCTTGAACAAACGTTGAACAGAGTGCGTTGATACCTGCGCATCAATTCTTCGTACGCGCGTGTTACGTGAAACAGCTCCGTGTGCGAGCGCGCGACCAACTCCTCATCAGAGAGCTCACGGGGGTCATAGCGCGTGGACAGCGTTTGGGCTTTATTCAAAACAAGTCGTGCCGACAGTCAGGTCAATGTCCGCCATGGCCTGGATACCCAGGTTTGCGGCGGCGTACATTAGCAGGATTCGCCGGGTTAGCGGCTAGTCACATGCTGTTCCAGCAGGATCCGGTTCGAAAGCGACACCAGTTCGCCATCGTCCGTCAGCACTGTCGTCTTGACCGTGCCGATCTCCTCGATCTGCCCTTCGACCTCGCCCACACGCACTTGTTGCCCAACCTGATATAGCTCACGCACATAGATTCCCGCAAGAATCTGCCCGGCAATTTCCCGGCTTCCCAGTCCCATGGCCAGCGCAACGGCCAGACCAACGGTAATCAAAACAATCACAATCACATGGTTCAGCAGGTCGGTCTTGACCTCCAGCTGGCTGATCGCGACCGAAATACTGATGATAATCACCAGACCCTGGGCAATTCGCCCCAGGCCGCTGGCATAATCCAGACCCACGCCTTCAGCCGCCCCACGCACCAGGCCATTGGCCAGTTGCGCCAGCAAAACCCCTACCAGCAACACCAGCGCGCCACCGAATACTTTCGGCAAATACAGCGCCAGCATGTCGAGCGTAGCTGAAACTCGCTCAAGTCCAAGGGATTCAGCCGCAGAAACCAGAAAAATCAGCAAAACAAACCAATAAACGATCTTGCCGATCAGGGTCGAGATCGGCACTTGCAACCCGGCACGCCCCAAAATCTTGGTCAGGCCGGTGCCACCCATCAATCGATCAAGACCCAGCTTGGCCAGCAATTTGGAAAGCAGGGTGTCAAGCAGCTTGGCCACGACAAAACCCAGCAGTACCACCACCAGTGCACCAAACAGGTTGGGAATGAAATTCGCCACCTTGGTCCACAACGCAGTCATTGCAGTTACCAGACTCTGGGTCCAGAGATCGAGTTCCATATTCATTCAGCCTTATCAGCAGTGCGTGCAAGAGGTTTACGACGGGAAACCGGTGAGACATGGGCCGAACCATTGTTCAAGGCCATCATCAACGCCGGCAACCAGCGGCCAAGCAGACCGAACAGATCCCCCGCCCCGACCTGGCGGTTGGCGGTTTTCAAGACGCGACCCAGGCAAGCATCGTCGTCCCGGTTGGACGGCGAGGCATTGAGCATGTCACGCAAAGACTGTTCGAACGGATCGTGCATAAAAAACCTCTCGCAAGTGATTTAAAAGACGAGGGTAAAATTCTTCGGGTCACATGACCTCTTTCCACGTTCAGGTCACATTCAGCTCAAACCCAACGTAACCGTCGAAACAACCACCATTGCCCGACCGCCACCGTGACCATCATCAGGCAGGCAATCAGGAACCCGTAAGGGCTGGAAGAGAACGGAATTCCGCCTACATTGATGCCCAGCAAACCGGTCAGGAAACTCATCGGCAGGAAGATCCCGGTGATGATCCCGAAGCGGTACATGGTGCGGTTCATGCGCAGGCTCAAACGCCGGTCTTCGGTCTCCAGCACAAGCCCCACGCGCTCCCGGGCCAGCTCAAGCTCTTCCAGGTAGCGGGTCAGGCTGTTGTTCAATTCGTTCCAGTAGTCAGCATCGTCGTCACAGAACCAGGGCAATTTGATCCGGGTCAACTGCGCGAAAATATCCCGCTGCGGCGACAGGAAACGTTTAAGCCCGGCGGCGCGCCGACGGATCTGCAAAACGCTGCCGTGCTCCGGAGTATACCGTTCGTCGGCATCCAGTTTTTCTTCTTCGATATCGACGATTTCGGACAAGTCGCTGACCAGATCCTGAACCTTGTTGGTCAGGTACTGCGCCATATACAGGACCAGTTCCGAGGAAGTCTTCGGCCCCTTGCCGTCTGCCAGTTGCACCAGCAACTCGTCGGTGGCGCGCAATGGGCGCAAACGCAGGGAAATCACCCGCGCTGCCGAGGCAAAGATCCGCACCGAGACCATGTCTTCCGGTTCGGCGCCGGGATTGAGGTTGACCCCGCGCAAAAACAGCAGCAGTTCGGCATCCGGCAGCGGCAACAGGCGTGGGCGAGTGTTCTCCTCCAGCAGCAGGTCACAGGCGAATTCGCTGAGGCCGCTGGATTTGCGCAACCAGGTCTGGGTCTGGGGATGGCTACGGTCCCAATGCAGCCACAGGCTTTCCTGAGGCTGCAGTTGCAGCTCATCAAGCTCTGTCCGGGCAATCGAACGCGCACCACCTTTACCGTCCAGCACCAGGGCATGCACCAGCCCCCACTGCGCGTTTTCTTCCTCGAACATCCTCACCCCTGTCGGCTACTGCTGTTTATTCAGGCATCTTCAGCGGGCTGGGGGAGACGATCACACCGTTATTGTCGGCGTACACGTACTCGCCCGGGCGGAAGGTCACGCCGGCGAATGTCACCGCCACGTTCAAATCGCCAATACCGCGCTTGTCAGTCTTCATCGGGTGGCTGGCCAGGGCCTGCACGCCCAGGTCGGTCTGGGCGATTACGTCGACATCGCGGATGCAGCCGTAGATCACCAGCCCTTCCCAGCCGTTTTTCGCGGCTTTCTCGGCGATCATGTCGCCCAGCAACGCGCGGCGCAGGGAACCCCCACCATCGACCACCAGCACCTTGCCGGCCCCATTGAGTTCGGCTTGTTCCTTGACCAGGGAATTGTCTTCAAAGCACTTGATGGTCACGATCTCGCCACCAAAGGAGTCCCGGCCGCCGAAATTGCTGAACATCGGCTCAACCACCTGCACCAGCTCCGGATAGGCGTCACACAGGTCGGGGGTAAGGTAATGGTTCATCGAGAAACTCCTGTAGGTGAAAGAAGGTGTCAAACATCCCACTGTTTACTTACATCTGGAAACGCTTTGCCGTGAAGGTTCTTTAATCCGGGCCGAATAGTCAGGCCCATCGGATAGCAACGCAAGACCCACTGCGCGACTGAATATGACCAGAACCACCCAACGCGTCATATCTTAGCCTCTACGGCAAACAAGCGAAACGCCCCTGATAGAGCCTCGCGCTCAAACCGCTGCCAGTTCCTGCGCCTGCGCCCCCAGCAAAGGTGTAAGCGGATTTTTCAACCAGCGCGTCACCAGCGGCCACACTTCAGCCTGGGCGGCCTTGCTGACGAGCATCTCGACATGCCCGAAATCCCCGCTGAACCCTTGCTGGCGCCCCAGGCACAGGTATTGGCGATGCTCGGAGCCGACCTGCTCAAAGAGCTTGCGACAGGCCCAGTCCGGGTCCTGGTAATCGCCGGCGGCGCTCACCGCCAACAGCGGCACGTCAACCTCGGCCAGGCCTTTCCACCAATCCTGCTTACCTTCGCCAAAGCGGCCGAACAGCCCATTCCAGCGCATGGCTTCAATCAATACGCCCGCCGGCTCGTCCTCCGGGCCGCGTTTCCACCGAGCGCCGGACAATTGGCCGAAACGTTTCAAGAGCAGGCGACCGGTCCACTCCACCGGTGGCAACTTCAACGGCCAATGCGTGCGACTGACCTGGCAGCCAAACAGCGCCACCGAGGCCACTGCCGGCGCGCCAAGGTGCTGCCCACCCAGGGCCGCAGCCAGGGTTGTGCCACCCAGGGAATGCCCGATCCAGTGGGGAATCTGCCCGCTTTGCTCACGCACGAAGGCGGCAATGGCCGGCAAGTCGTAGCGAGCATAGTCGGCGACACGATTCCTGGCGTAGTCCTGGTTGCGCCGGGACAGCCCGTGACCGCGCATTTCCGGGATCCAGACGTCAAACCCTTCGCGCGCCAGGTAGGCGCCCAGGCCGATCCCCTTGGGCGAGTACCAGAAGCGGCGGTTGGAAAAACTGCCATGCAACAAAACCACCGGCACGCCCCGGTTTTCCGGGACGTCAGCCAGGCCCAGGCGGGTCACGGCCAGCTCGACGGTACCGTCAGGGCTGTTGCCGGGTTTCAGCCGATACACATCTTCACTCAGGTCGCCACGACGCTCAGCGCTGATCAAGGCGACGGGAAACAGGTTGCTGCTGCTTTGCATAATGCTCTTGCACAAAAAAGGGCGGCGTCCGGAAGGAGTTCCGCCCTGTACAGAATGAGAAATGCCGGCCAACCGCAAGGTTGACCGGCACTTTTGGGTGTTGCGTATTACGCCTGGGCTTGACCTTCAGCCAGGAAGAACCAGGTTTCCAGTACGGAATCGGGGTTCAGCGAGACGCTTTCGATGCCCTGCTCCATCAGCCACTTGGCCAGGTCCGGGTGATCGGAAGGGCCTTGGCCGCAGATCCCGATGTACTTGCCGGCCTTGTTGCACGCCTGGATGGCGTTGGCCAGCAGCTTCTTGACCGCAGGGTTACGCTCGTCGAACAGGTGGGCGATGATCCCGGAGTCGCGGTCCAGGCCCAGGGTCAGCTGAGTCAGGTCGTTGGAACCGATGGAGAAGCCGTCGAAGAACTCCAGGAATTCTTCAGCCAGGATGGCATTGGATGGCAGCTCGCACATCATGATGACGCGCAGGCCGTTCTCGCCACGGGACAGGCCGTTTTCAGCCAGCAGGTCCACCACCTGGCTCGCTTCACCCAGGGTGCGCACGAACGGCACCATGATTTCGACGTTGGTCAGGCCCATCTCGTTGCGCACGCGCTTGAGGGCACGGCATTCCAGCTCGAAGCAGTCGCGGAAGGCTTCGCTGATGTAGCGCGAGGCGCCACGGAAGCCCAGCATCGGGTTTTCTTCTTCCGGCTCGTAAAGCTTGCCGCCGATCAGGTTGGCGTACTCGTTGGACTTGAAGTCCGACAGGCGCACGATGACCTTTTTCGGGTAGAACGCCGCTGCCAGGGTGCTGATGCCTTCCACCAGCTTCTCGACGTAAAAGCCCACCGGGTCGTTGTAGCCGGCGATGCGCTTGTCGACGCTTTCCTTGATGTCCGGCGGTAGGCCGTCGTAGTTCAGCAGGGCCTTGGGGTGCACACCGATCATGCGGTTGATGATGAACTCCAGGCGGGCCAGGCCCACACCGGCGTTCGGCAATTGCGCGAAATCGAAGGCGCGGTCCGGGTTGCCGACGTTCATCATGATCTTGAACGGCAGGTCGGGCATGGCGTCGATGGAGTTTTGCTTGATATCGAAGCCCAGCTCACCTTCGAAGATGAAGCCGGTGTCGCCTTCAGCACAGGACACGGTCACGCCCTGGCCGTCTTTCAACAGTTGGGTGGCGTTACCGCAACCGACCACTGCCGGAATCCCCAGCTCGCGGGCGATGATCGCCGCGTGGCAGGTACGCCCGCCACGGTTGGTGACGATGGCGCTGGCGCGCTTCATCACCGGTTCCCAGTCCGGGTCGGTCATGTCGGAAACCAGCACGTCGCCTGGCTGGACCTTGTCCATCTCGGACACGTCCTTGATGATCCGCACCTTGCCGGCGCCGATGCGCTGGCCGATGGCACGGCCCTCCACCAGCACGGTGCCGGTTTCTTTCAACAGGTAGCGTTCCATGACGTTGGCCGAGGTGCGGCTCTTCACGGTCTCAGGGCGGGCCTGGACGATGTACAGCTTGCCGTCGTCACCGTCCTTGGCCCATTCGATGTCCATCGGGCACTTGTAGTGCTTCTCGATGATCATCGCCTGCTTGGCCAATTCGCTGACTTCGGCGTCGGTCAGGCAGAAACGCGCGCGTTCGGCCTTGTCGACATCAACGGTTTTCACCGAGCGACCGGCCTTGGCCTCGTCGCCGTAGATCATCTTGATCGCCTTGCTGCCCAGGTTGCGGCGCAGGATGGCCGGGCGGCCGGCTTCAAGGGTGTGCTTGTGGACGTAGAATTCGTCCGGGTTCACCGCGCCTTGTACGACGGTTTCGCCGAGGCCGTAGGCGCCGGTGATGAACACCACGTCGCGGAAGCCCGATTCGGTGTCCAGGGTGAACATCACGCCGGCGGTGCCGGTTTCCGAACGCACCATGCGCTGCACACCGGCAGAGAGGGCCACCAGCTTGTGGTCGAAACCCTGGTGCACGCGGTAGGAAATAGCACGGTCGTTAAAGAGGGAGGCAAACACTTCCTTGGCTGCGCGGATCACGTTTTCCACGCCGCGGATGTTCAGGAAGGTTTCCTGCTGGCCGGCAAAGGAGGCGTCCGGCAGGTCTTCGGCGGTGGCCGAGGAGCGCACGGCGACAGCCATGTCGGGGTTACCGGCCGACAGCGTGGCAAACGCGGAGCGGATCTCGGCGTTGAGCTTCTCGGGGAACTCGGCTTCCATGATCCATTGACGGATCTGGGCGCCAGTCTTGGCCAGGGCGTTGACGTCATCGACGTCCAGCGCATCGAGGGCGGCATGGATCTGATCGTTGAGGCCGCTCAACTCGAGGAAATCACGGTAAGCCTGGGCAGTGGTGGCAAAACCACCTGGCACCGATACACCGGCACCCGCAAGATTACTGATCATCTCGCCCAGGGATGCGTTCTTGCCCCCTACGTGCTCTACATCATGGACGCCGAGCTTATCGAGGGAAACTACGTACTCTACCAAGGTGATCTCTCCACTTTCTGTGTTGGAAAAGCTCAGGACGCCGGCGGCTCAGTAGGAGCGGTTACCGGCGTTTGTGGCCTGGACCTGGAAAATAAGTGAGAATGCGGCCCACTGCGGGACGGCAAAATCGCGCCTATCATATCCAAGATTCGTCATCAGCTTAAGGCCCAAGGCTCAAATGAAACGATCTGCTTTCTTTATCTCCGACGGCACCGGCATTACAGCCGAAACCCTGGGTCAAAGCCTGCTGGCGCAGTTCGAAAACATTACCTTCAGCAAATTCACGCGACCCTATATCGATAGCGTGGATAAAGCGCGAGCCATGGTACAACAAATCAATCTGGCGGCCGAAAAAGACGGATTTCGTCCGATCATTTTCGACACCATCGTCAATCAGGACATTCGTGAGATCCTCGCCACCTCCAATGGTTTCATGATCGACATCTTCTCTACCTTCCTGGCGCCGCTGGAACAAGAGTTAAGTGAACATTCGTCATACTCTGTCGGAAAATCTCACTCCATTGGCCATAACTCCAACTATATGGAGCGGATCGAGGCGGTGAACTTCGCCCTCGACAACGACGACGGCGCCCGCACCCACTACTACGACAAGGCTGATTTGATCCTGGTGGGCGTGTCCCGCTGCGGCAAGACGCCGACCTGCCTTTATATGGCCATGCAGTTCGGGATTCGCGCGGCCAACTACCCGCTGACCGAAGACGACATGGAGCACCTGACGCTGCCGAGCGCCCTGCGCGCGCACCAGCACAAGCTGTTCGGGCTGACCATCGACCCGGACCGCCTGACGGCGATTCGCAACGAGCGCAAGCCCAATAGCCGTTACTCCAGCTATGCGCAGTGCGAATTTGAAGTGCGGGAGGTGGAAAATCTGTTCCGCCGGGAAAATATTGCGCACATCAATTCCACGCATTTTTCGGTGGAAGAGATTTCGGCGAAGATTCTGGTGGAGAAAGGGGTGGAGCGGCGGTTCAAGTAACTCCGCTCCCTGGCCAAGGTGCTTGTATGGCGAGGGAGCTTCTGTGGCGAGGGAGCTTGCTCCCGCTCGACTGCGCAGCAGTCGCAAACCAGACGACTGGTATTTAGTGAATGGCTTTGGGGCTGCTTCGCAGCCCAGCGGGAGCAAGCTCCCTCGCCACAGGGGTCATGTTCACACAAGCTGTTGGGTTCACAGGTGAAACCGCCCCCCGCCCTGCCCCAGCGCCGTCGCCAGCGCATCGAACCCATCCAGCAGCAACTGATCATCCCCCGACGTATTGCAGATGCTCGCCCGAATGAATTGCGGCACCGCCGTCTGCCCCACGGCAAACGCTTCGGCTGTCGCAATCAGGTAATTGTTCTGCTTTAACTCCGCCTCGATTTCCGACGCGCGCCATGGCTCCGGGACTTCGATCCAGAAGTGCGGGCTGTTCAGGTGAGTGCGGTACTCCAGCCCGATCAACAAACCTTCCACCAGTGCCTTGCGGCGGCTGATTTCCTGGATCTGCTGGTGCAACAGGTGTTCCGCCGTGCCGTTTTCGATCCACTGGGTCGCCAGTTCCAGCGTGACCGGCGTGGCCATCCAGCAGGTGGAACGCAGGGCCGCAGAAATCCGGCTGACCAACGCCGGCGGTGCATGCACGTACCCAACTCGCAAGCCTGCCGATACCGCCTTGCTCAGGCTGCTGATCAGAATCGTACGCTCCGGGGCAAAATGACTCAGGGGCGGCGGACGGTCTTCCACCAGCACACCGTGGGCCTCATCCTCGAGAATCAGCAGGTTGTGTTCCCGACAGACCTTCACCAATGCCTCACGGCGCGCGACCGACAGCACCGCCGTCGTAGGATTCTGGATGGTCGGCGTGCAGTACAACGCCGACACCCGGTGATTGCGGCAGACTTCATCCAGCGCCCCCGGCAGCAGCCCTTCTTCATCCATTTCCAGGCCGATCAGGCGGATGCCCAGCATGCGCGCGGCGGTGATCAACCCTGGATAGGTCAACTGTTCGGTCACCACCGTATCGCCGGCTCGCAACAGCGCCATCATTGCGCAGAGCAACCCATGCTGGCCGCCGTTCACGCAAATCACCTGCTCGGGAATCGGGTGGAAATCCCGCTGCACCAGCCACTGCGCACCCGCTGCCCGGTAACGCGGCAGCCCGGCATCCGGGGTGTAGGCACTGATGTCCTGCAAGAACTTGGCGTTGTTCGCCAGCGTCTGGAAGCTCTGGGCCAGGAACGTGGTCTCCTGCCCGGGGATGTGCATGTTGCGGCTCATATCAAAGTATTGCCGCGGCTCGTCGCTGAAGTTGCGAAAGCCTTCATCCCGTTGGCGCTCCATCCCACGCTTGCGTACGAAAGTGCCGTCGCCCACCCGCGCCACTACCAGCCCCAGGCGTTCCAGCTCACCGTAGGCGCGGCTGATGGTGCCAATGGTGACCCCCAGATTGTCGGAAAGCACCCGATGAGGCGGCAGTTTTCTTCCCGGTTCAATCAAGCCTTCAAGGATGCCTCGCTCCATGACATCGGACAGGCGCTTGTACTTCACGCCCTGCCCGTTGGAGAGTCCCTCTCGCATAATTGACACCATGTCAATATTTGTTTTGACAGCCATCATTCGCCCTAATAGTGTGCTTTTACGGGTTCAATCACCGAATCATGGCACTCAATATAGAGGTCAATTCGGTCTCATGGAAGCAATGTCACGATGCCAATGTCCGCCGTTCTCGAAAATGCTGAAAAAACAAAAACTCACAAGCAGTGGTTGGCCGGGCTGATTACCAGTGTGATGTTCCTGATCGTGTGTCTCAGCTGGGGCACTACCTGGCTGGGCATCAAGATCGCTGTGGAAAGCGTGCCACCGCTGACCTCCGCCGGGCTGCGGTTCCTGATCGCATTTCCGCTGTTCCTGTGTTTCGCCTGGGTGCGCCGCGAGCCGATCCTGTTTCCCCGGGAAAGCCGCTGGTTCTTCGTGTTTGTGACGCTGTCCTACTTCAGCGTTCCGTATTACCTGCTCAACTACGGCGAGATGCATGTCTCGTCCGGCCTCACCGCGCTGCTGTTCAGCTGCATGCCGGTGTTTATCCTGATTTTCTCCGCGCTGTTCCTGCGCGAGCGCATCTACTTTTCCCAGGTGATCGGTATCGCCATCGGGTTCGGCAGCCTGTACATGATCATCAAGAGCCAGGGCCTGCACCTGGACCATGCCGAGTTCTTCGGGGTGCTGGCGATCCTGGCTGCGGCGATCATGCATGCCTTGTGCTACGTGATTACCAAGAAACAAGGCAGTGCCATCAGCGTGATCACCTACAACACCCTGCCCATCGGCATTGCCGGGTTGATGCTGTTTGTCGCCGGGCTGTGGTTTGAAACCCCGACCTTTGAAGACATCACCCTGCGTTCCTGGAGTGCGCTGTTCTACCTCGGGCTGGTGGCCTCGGTGGGCGGCTTTATCGTGTATTTCATGCTGCTCAAGCGCCTGAGCCCGATCATTTTGTCCTTCGTGTTCATCATCTTCCCGGTGTTCGCGGTGATCATCGGGGCCTGGTACGAGGGCGTGCAGATTTCCAGGGACCTGATGATGTATTCGGCGATCCTGCTGGCCGGCTTTGCCATCACCAAGCTGCCCATCGAAAAGCTCCTGGCGAAGAAAAACTGAGATGAAGGTCCTGAGCCCAAGCGCACTGGAGCAGATCTACGCCCACGCCGACCGCAGCTACCCCGAGGAATGCTGCGGTTTCGTTTTCGCCGATGGCAGCGTGTACCTGGGCAGCAACATCCAGAACGAGCTGCACCGCAAGAACCCCGAGATGTATCCACGCAGCGCCGCCAACGGCTACACCTTTTCGGTGGCCGACACGCTGATGATGAACAAGGCGTTTCGCGGTGATAACCCGGTGGTGGTGATCTACCACTCCCACCCTGACGTCGGCGCGTATTTCAGCGACGAAGACCAGGACAAGGCCCTTTTCATGGGCGAGCCGATCTACCCCGTAAGCTACCTGGTGGTGGATGTTCGCCAGGGCAAGACCCAAGGTTCCAAGCTGTTTGCCTGGGATGGCAAACACTTCGCCCAAAAACCCTTCAACGACCTGCAAACGGAGTTGTGCATGAACGCTGTCTCTTTCCCCGACATCCTGGTCCGCGTGGCCAAGCTGCCAGCATCGACCCTCGAGGGTGCCGGATCGACATTGCGCGAAGTCATTGAAAATCTCTGCATCGAGCACCCGCAATTGCGGGCGCACCTGCTCTACGAGAACAACCAGCTCAAGGAACACTTCCTGTTCACCGCCGAAGAGGAACTGATCGACGCCAACGACCGGTTGCCCGAAAAAGCCAAAATCGAAGTGTTGCTGGCCACTTCCGGCGGCATGGACGTCGACCAACTGAGCAACGAAGAAGTGCAGCGCTACGTGCGCCACATCACCCTGCCCGGCGTCGGCCGCGAAGGCCAGTTGAACCTGAAGAAAGCCCGCGTGCTGATCATCGGCACCGGCGGCCTCGGCTCGCCCATCAGCCTGTACCTGGCGGCAGCCGGCATCGGCACCCTGGGGCTGGTGGATTTCGACGTGGTGGAAAGCAGCAACCTGCAACGCCAGATCGTCCACGGCAACAGCACCTTGGGCCTGCCCAAGGTCGAGTCCGCCAAGCAGCGCTTGCAGGACCTCAACAGCCACATCCAGATCAACACCTACGACACCGCCTTCAACACCGACAACGCCCTGGAACTGGTGGGCGCCTATGACCTGGTGATCGACGGCACCGACAATTTCGAAACCCGCTACCTGGTCAACGACGCTTGCGTGCAATTGGGCAAGCCGTTGGTGTATGGCGCGATCTATCGCTTCGACGGGCAGATCAGCGTACTCAACTATAAAGGCGGGCCGTGCTATCGCTGCCTGTTTCCCCAGGCACCACCGGCGGAACTGGCACCCAACTGCAGCGCCGGCGGGGTCATCGGCGTATTACCCGGGGTGGTCGGGATGATCCAGGCCACCGAGGCGATCAAGCTGCTGATCGGGATTGGCGAACCGTTGTCGGGCCGATTGATGCGCTTTGACGCGCTGGCGATGAAGTTCAGCGAGATCCGCTTCAAGCGCCGCGCCGACTGCCCTTGCTGCTCGGAACTGCGCCACAGCCAAACCATCGCCCCCGCCGTCTGCGCCGACGCCCTGCCAAGCCAACCCTCCCTGGCCGAAGAACGCTACATCAAGCCGCGGGTGCTCAAGCAACTGCTCGAGCAACACAGCAAGGCCGACGTACTGCTGGATGTACGGGACGCCAGCGAGCTGGAAGTGTGCAAGTTGCCGGGGGTGGTGCACATCCCGCTGGCCGAGCTCGACGGGCAACTCGCCAACCTCAGCCGCGACAACACGCACTACCTCATCTGCTACGCCGGGACCCGCGCGGAGCAAGCCGCCAGCACCTTGCTGGCCGCCGGATTCGCCAACACCAAAGTACTGCAAGGTGGCATGAAACACTGGGTTCGCGACGTCGAACCCGACATGCCTTTGTACTGATCAGCGGCCATGGGCTCTTACTTGATGTTGCATAACTCGATACTCGACGCCATTGGCCAAACGCCCATCGTGCGCCTGGAACAGTTTTCCGAAGACCTCGGCATCGAGGTCTACGCCAAGCTGGAATCCCTCAACCCCGGCGGCAGCCACAAGGCACGCATCGCCCTGGGCATGATCCTCGACGCCGAGCGCCGGGGCATTCTGATTCGTGGCTCAGGGCAAACCATCATTGAGCCCAGCGGCGGCAACACCGGCATCGGCCTGGTGATGGCCGGTAACGTGCTGGGCTATAAAGTGGTGCTGGTGATCCCCGACAACTACAGCCCCGAGAAGCAGAAACTGCTGCGCCTGTACGGCGCCAGGGTGGTGCTGTCGGACAGCCGCCTGGGCAACAATTCCCACGGCGAAAAGTGCATGGAGCTGCAGCTGGAAAACCCCAGCTACGTGATGCTCAACCAGCAGCGCAACGGCGCCAACCCGCAGACCCACCGTGACACCACCGCCCGGGAAATCATCCGCGCCTTCGGCGAGCTGCGTGTGGACTACTTCGTCAGCGGCATCGGCACCGGGGGCCATATCACCGGCATCGGCGAAACCCTCAAGAGCACCTGGCCGGCGATCCGCGTGATGGGGGTGGAGCCGGAAGAGTGCGACCTGCTCAGCGACCGCCATGCGCCGCACCATATCCAGGGCCTGTCGATCGGCTTGATCCCGAGCATTCTCAACGTCGCGATCATTGACGGAATGCTCAAGGTGTCGCGCCAGGAATGCCTCGACATGATCAAACGCATCATGCGCACCGACGCCATCAGCCTCGGGCTGTCGTCGGCCGCCAACATGGTAGCCATCGCCAAGCTGGCGCCGGAGCTGCCCACCGACACCGTCGTGCTGACCATGGTCTACGACAGTGCCGACAGCTATCTGCCCTGTTTTGAATAACAACTATTGCGGGGGTGCCTCCATGGGGGGCTTTATCGACATGCAACAACTGCACGATGAGTTGCTCACCCACCTCATCACCACGCTTACGCCTGCGCAGTTGAAGCAGCTGGAGGCGCATCTCGCGCCGCTGATCCAGGCGGCGGCCCAGGCGGTGGCCGAAGACCTGATCGCCTATGCCTGGCGCGACCCGGCGTCCCGTGGGCGCGGAGAGCTGATCCTCGAGTCCTACGCCTCGTTCAAGGCCGTGCTGTATTACCGCCTGGCCCACCTGGTGTGGAATTTCCCGGACAAGAACAACGGCGTGTTTTCCGCCATCGCCCTGAAGCTGAGCAACCAGGGCAAGATCCTGTCCGGCGCCGAAATTCACCCCGCGGCGCGGATCGGCCGGCGCTTTGTGCTGGACCACGGTTACGGCACGGTCATCGGTGAAACCTGCGAGATCGGCAACGACTGCTACATCCTCTGCGGCGTGACTCTCGGCGCCCGGGGCATCGCCAACAACCCGGACGGCAAGCGCCACCCGCGGCTGGGCAACAACGTGGAAGTCGGCTCCGGCGCGCGGGTGCTCGGTTACGTGCTGATCGGTGACAACGTGTTCATCAGCCCGTCCTGCGTGATCACCCAGGACGTGCCGGCCGGCACCAAGGTCAAGGTGGTCAACCAGATCCAGTTGCAGAAAAACGATGAGTCGGACCACAGCAATTACCTCGGCGCGTTTGCCCTCGACGAACGCCTGCACGTGGTGGGCGAAGTCAACGCCAGCCACAAGGTGACGGTATTGGACGCTGACTTTCATCCCCTGCCCGGCCTGCTGCTGGAGCCGACAGTCAAGGAACGTCATCACCTGCAATTCCGCCTGCGGCACATCGAAACCAACGCCTACCCGCCGCGCCTGCCGCTGAACCTGAAAGTGACCGGGCCCGAATTTGAAATCACCCTGCTATCCCCTCCTGGCTTGAGCGCGATGGTTCGTCGCCTGCTGCAAGCCAGCCCACTGATCGTCGGAGGTTGAACATGTCCGTGCACACCATGGAAACCCTCGCGCTGTTCGACAGCGCGCCTTACCAGAATGCCTTCAGTGCGCGGGTGATTGCCGTCAGCGAACAGGGAATCGCCCTGGAGCACACGCTGTTCTACCCCACCGGCGGCGGCCAACCGGGGGACACCGGCCATTTCATCCTGCCCGACGGCAGCCGCGTGGACATCACCGGCACCGTGCGTGACCCGGTGCTGCGCTCGATCATCTGGCACCAGGTAGAACACTGCCCCGAGCAACTGGCCGCCGGGATGCAGGTAGACGCCAGCCTGGACTGGGAACGTCGCTACCAGCACATGAAAATGCACACCTGCCTGCACCTCCTGTGCTCGATCATCGACGCTCCGGTGACCGGTTGCAGTATCGGCGCCGACAAGGGCCGCCTGGATTTCGACCTGCCGGAAATGACCCTCGACAAAGAGACCATCACCCGTGACCTCAATGCCTTGATCGAACAGGCTCATGGGGTGAAAACCCTGTCCATGCCCGCCTCGGAGTATTCAACCCTGCTGCAGATCACTCGCACCCAGGCGGTGGCGCCACCGGTCATCCAGGGGGCAGTACGGGTGATTGAAATCGCCGGGATCGATATCCAGCCCTGCGGCGGCACCCATGTGACCAATACCGAGGAAATCGGCCGGGTGTTCTGCGAAAAAATCGAGAAGAAGAGCAAACACAATCGCAGGGTGATCCTGCGGTTTGAATAACCGCCGAGCGACGACCGGGGCGCCGACGCCCTAGTCGCCGTTCGTACAGGAAACTGACAGCAAATTTATGCGCTTGTAACATTCAGAAACGTACAATCCCGCCAGCAACGCCTCGTTGCCCCTGACTCGCGAAAACAGCGCCCGCCCTTCTCGGTGGGTCATTCGTGCAGCAGCTAAGCTCACTCCCATCACGCCCCTGAACCTGAACGCTGCAGGAATGACTGCCTATGAAAAGAGTGTTCCGTCACTACATCCCTGCATCCACATTGCGCTTGCTACCCAACCGCTGGGATTTGGTCGCCCTGCCCCTGGTGATCGGCTTTTTACTGTTTTTCTCCATCACTGCGCGGGAAACCTGGGCGCCTATCGCCACCCTGCAGAGTGAAGTGATCTCGCTGGACCCGGCCAACCTGCCGGAATACGCGATGCGCACCACGATGCGCATGCTGGCGGCGATGGTTGCAGCGCTGGTGTTCACCCTGTTGTACGGCACCCTGGCCGCCAAAAGCCGGCGCGCCGAGAAACTGCTGGTGCCCGTGCTCGACATCCTGCAATCAGTACCAGTGCTGGGTTACATCTCGTTCACAGTGACGTTCTTCCTGCTGCTGTTCCCCGGGCGTGTGCTCGGCGCGGAGTTCGCGGCCATCTTTGCGATTTTCACCAGCCAGGCCTGGAACATGACGTTCAGCTTCTACCAGTCGCTGCGCATGCTGCCCCATGACCTGGTGGAAGTGTCGACCAACCTGCGACTTTCCGGTTGGCAGCGGTTCTGGAAGCTCGACGTGCCCTTCGCCATGCCCGGGCTGGTGTGGAACATGATGATGAGCATGTCCGGCGGCTGGTTTTTCGTGGTCGCCTCCGAGGCCATTACCGTCGGCGACAAGACCATCACCTTGCCGGGCGTGGGCTCATACCTGGCCCTGGCGATTGCCCAGAAAGACCTGCACGCCGTGGGCTACGTGATCCTGGCGATGATTGTGGTCATCCTGATGTACGACCAGTTCCTGTTCCGCCCACTGGTGGCCTGGGCCGACAAGTTCCGCATGGAAACCACCGCCTCCCAGGGTGCCGCGCCGCAATCCTGGCTGCTGAACCTGATCCAGCGCACGCGCATCGTCCAGCGCATCCTGCGGCCTGTCACCCGCGCCATCAGCCGCATTGGCAACAAGCGCTTCAGCCTGGCGGGCGGTGCACTCAAGGCGCTGCCGGCAGAAACCCCGAAAGCGTCAAAAGTGATCGACTGGGTATGGGGCGCACTCATCGCGCTGCTGGCCGCTTATGCGCTGTACCACATCGTGCAGTACGTCGGCACCGAAGTGACCCTGGCCGAAGTCGGCCATGTATTCGTGCTAGGGCTGATCACGTTGTTGCGGGTGGTCGGCCTGATCCTGATCGCCTCGCTGATCTGGGTGCCGCTGGGCGTGATGATCGGCTTGCGCCCTGCGCTTGCGGAAAAAATCCAGCCGCTGGCGCAGTTCCTTGCGGCCTTCCCGGCGAACCTGCTGTTCCCGGTGTTCGTCATCGTGATCCTGCACTACAACCTCAACCCGGATATCTGGCTGAGCCCGCTGATTGTGCTGGGCACCCAGTGGTACATCCTGTTCAACGTGATCGCCGGAGCCAGCGCGTTCCCGAATGACTTCAAGGAAGCCGCCGCCAACTTCCGCATTCGCGGCTGGTTGTGGTGGCGCAAGGTGATGCTGCCGGGGATTTTCCCGTACTACGTCACCGGCGCCATTACCGCCTCGGGCGGTGCCTGGAACGCCAGTATCGTGTCCGAGTACGTGTCCTGGGGCCACGACAACGTGGTCGCCCACGGGCTGGGCGCCTACATCGCACAAACCACTGCGGCCGGCGACTTCCCGAAGATCGCCCTGGGCGTGGTGGTGATGTCGATCTTCGTGGTGGCGTTCAACCGCGCCGTGTGGCGGCCGATGTACGCCATGGCTGAAAACAAACTTCGTCTGAATTGATGGGACTCGCTGTGATGACTACCTATACCGAGCATGCCGCCGACACTCCGGAAATCTACTCGTTGAAAAACGTGAACCGGGTGTTCGGCAAAGGTAAAGACGAGCTGCAAGTCCTCAGCGGCGTGAACTTGAGCCTGCACGAAGGCGAGATTGTCGGCATGCTCGGCCGGTCCGGCTCGGGCAAGTCGACCTTGCTGCGCATCATCGCCGGGCTGATTCAGCCGTCGTCGGGCGAAGTGCGCTACAACGGCGCGCCACTCACCGGCCCGGCCGAAGGCGTGGCCATGGTGTTCCAGACCTTCGCGCTGTTCCCGTGGCTGACCGTGCTGGAAAACGTCGAGGCCGGCCTGCAAGCCTTGCAGGTCGAGCGCAAGGAGTCCCGCAGGCGCGCCCTGGCGGCCATCGACCTGATCGGCCTGGACGGCTTTGAAAACGCCTACCCGCGCGAACTGTCCGGCGGCATGCGCCAACGCGTGGGTTTCGCCCGCGGGCTGGTGGTGAACCCGACCCTGCTGCTGATGGACGAACCGTTCTCGGCGCTGGACGTGCTCACCGCTGAAACCCTGCGCACCGACTTGCTGGATCTGTGGAGCGGCAAGCAGCTGCCGATCAAGTCGATCCTGATCGTGACCCACAACATCGAAGAAGCGGTGCTGATGTGCGACCGTATCCTGGTGCTCTCGTCCAACCCTGGCCGGGTGGTGGCCGAGATCAAGGTGCCGTTTGCCCACCCGCGCAACCGCCTGGACCCGACCTTCCGGCAAATGGTCGACGACATCTACGCCCTGATGACCGACCGCCGCAGCGCCGACGCGAGCAGAGGTTTGCCTGAGCTGAAAATGGGCAGCCTGTTGCCGGAAGTCTCCACCAACCTGATGGCTGGCCTGATCGAAACCCTGGCCGCCGAGCCCTACAATGGCCACGCCGGCCTGCCGACCGTGGCTGAACGGCGTTTGCTGGAAGTCGACGATCTGTTCCCGGTGGCGGAGATGCTTGAGCATTTGGGCTTCGCCGAACTCAAGGGTGCCGATATCACCCTGACCGATGCCGGCAAACTGTTCGCCGACTACGGCACCCAGGAGCGTAAAACGCTGTTCGCCGAACACTTGATCCGCCACGTGCCATTGGCCGCGCGCATTCACCAGGTGTTGCTTGAGCGCAGCGGCCACCGGGCGCCACGGGTGCGCTTCGAGCAGGAACTGGAAGATTCGATGACGGAAGCCTTTGTGGAGAAAACCCTGGAAAGCGTGGTGGCCTGGGGGCGGTATGCGGAGATTTTCTCCTATGACGACCATACCGAGACGTTCAGCCTGGATGATGTGGAAGGCAGCATGTAGGTTTAATGTGGGAGCGGGCTTGCTCGCGAATGCGGTGGATCAGCCATATATGTATTGGCTGACACTCCGCATTCGCGAGCAAGCCCGCTCCCACATTTGACCAGTGGTGTTCTTCAGATGACGAACAGGTCCACAAACCGGTTTACCGCAGTGGCCTCAAGCCGTGCCTGATCCTTGCACAGCGCAAAAATCTCGGCACTGCGCTGCGCGGTAAACCGGGTCGCCAGGTTGGCCTTGAACTTGTCTTCCAGCAACGGAATGCCATCCACCCGACGGCGACGGTGGCCAATCGGGTATTCCACGGCCACCTGTTCCGTGCTGGAACCATCCTTGAAGAACACCTGCACCGCATTGGCGATGGAGCGCTTGTCGGCCTCCAGGTATTCGCGGCTGTAGCGCGGCTCCTCGACGATGACCATCTTTTCGCGCAGCTCATCGATGATCGGATGGGCCGCGTGGAATTCATCTTCGTATTGCTCGGCCACCAGGTTGCCAAACGCCAGCGGTACGGCGGTCATGTACTGGAGGCAATGATCGCGGTCCGCCGCGTTGGCCAACTGCCCGACCTTGGAGATGATCCGGATCGCCGATTCGTGGGTGGTGATCACAATCCTGTCGATCTCATGCAGGCGGTGCTTCACCTGTGGGTGCAGGGTGACTGCTGCCTCGCAGGCGGTTTGTGCGTGGAACTCGGCGGGGAAGCTGATCTTGAACAGTACGTTCTCCATCACATACGTGCCGTAGGGCTGCGACAGGCTGAAGGCGCGCTTGTCTTCGGGCTTGAGCGCCAGGTCCTTGTTGGTGTGGCTGAACAGCACGTCATAGAAGCCCCACTGCGGCGCGCTCAACACACCGGGAATGCCCATCTCGCCGCGCATGGCGATATCCGCCAGGCGCACCCCGCGACTCGACGCATCCCCCGCCGCCCACGACTTGCGCGAACCGGCATTCGGCGCATGACGATAAGTACGCAATGCCTGGCCATCGACAAACGCCTGGGACAGGGCCGACAGCAGTTGCTCACGGTTGGCGCCCATCAGCTTGGCGGTGACGGCGGTGGAGGCGACTTTCACCAGCAGCACGTGGTCAAGGCCGACACGGTTGAAGGAGTTTTCCAGGGCAATCACACCCTGGATTTCGTGGGCCATGATCATCGCCTCAAGCACTGCCCGCACGGTCAGCGGTGCGTCGCCGTTGGCCACGCGTTTTTGCGAGAGATGGTCGGCGACCGCGAGGATGCCACCGAGGTTATCGGAAGGGTGACCCCATTCGGCGGCAAGCCAGGTGTCGTTGTAGTCGAGCCAGCGCACGATGCAGCCGATGTCCCATGCGGCCTTGACCGGGTCCAGGCGGAACGAGGTGCCCGGCACCCGTGCGCCGAACGGCACCACCGTGCCTTCGACGATCGGCCCCAGGTGCTTGGTGCACTCCGGGAAACGCAGGGCCAGCAGGCCGCAACCGAGGGTGTCCATCAGGCAGTTGCGGGCGGTGTCGAGGGCATCGCGGGATTCGATCCTGAAACTCAGTACGTAGTCGGCGATGTCCTGCAGGACCTGGTCGTAGTCGGGGCGGTTGTTCTGGTCGACGTTGGCGCTCATGGCAGTACTCCAAAGTGGGTTAGGTGTGGTCCATCCTCAGGGTCAGGGTGTTCGTTCCCACGCTCTGCGTGGGAATGCCGCCTTGGACGCTTCGCGTCCCGTACGGCGCAAGGGTGACGCAGAGCGTCACGGGATGCATTCCCACGCAAAGCGTGGGAATGATCGGTTAGAAAGAGTCGCCGGGGACGCGTACGAACCCTTCCATCAACACTCGCGCACTGCGGCTCATGATGGCTTTTTTCACGACCCATTCACCGTCGACCTGGCTGGCCTCGGCGCCTACGCGCAATGTCCCGGAGGGATGCCCGAACCGCACCGCATTACGCTCCACGCCGCCCGCCGCCAAATTCACCAGCGTGCCGGAAATCGCCGCCGCCGTGCCAATCGCCACCGCCGCCGTGCCCATCATCGCGTGGTGCAACTTGCCCATGGACAGCGCCCGCACCAGCAGGTCGACATCGCCCGCCTTGATCGCCTTGCCGCTGGACGCCACGTAGTCCGCAGGCCGCGCCACAAACGCCACCTTCGGCGTGTGCTGACGCTGGGCCGCTTCGTCCAGGTGTTTGATCAAGCCCATGCGCAGCGCACCATGGGCGCGGATGGTTTCAAACATCGCCAGGGCCTTGGGGTCGCCATTGATCGCGCCCTGCAGCTCGGTGCCGGTGTAACCCAGGTCCTGGGCGTTGATGAAGATGGTGGGAATCCCGGCATTGATCAGCGTCGCCTTGAACGTGCCGACACCCGGCACTTCCAGGTCATCCACCAGGTTGCCGGTAGGGAACATTGAGCCACCGCCGCCCTCTTCTTCCGCCGCCGGGTCCATGAATTCCAACTGCACCTCGGCGGCCGGGAAGGTCACGCCGTCGAGTTCGAAGTCGCCGGTTTCCTGCACCGCACCGTCGGTGATCGGTACGTGAGCGATGATGGTCTTGGCGATATTCGCCTGCCACACCCGCACCACGGCCACGCCGTTGTGCGGAATGCGCGCGGCATCTACCAGACCGGCGCTGATGGCGAACGAACCCACCGCCGCCGACAGGTTGCCGCAGTTGCCGCTCCAGTCCACGAACGGTTTGTCGATGGACACCTGTCCGAACAGGTAATCCACGTCGTGATCGGCTCGGGTACTTTTGGCCAGGATCACGGTTTTGCTGGTGCTGGAAGTCGCGCCGCCCATGCCGTCGATTTGCTTGTCATACGGGTCGGGGCTGCCGATCACCCGCAACAACAATGCATCCCGCGCCGCGCCCGGCACCTGGGCCGACTCGGGCAAATCCTTGAGGCTGAAAAACACGCCTTTACTGGTGCCGCCACGCATGTAGGTGGCGGGAATCTTGATCTGCGGTACGTGTGCCATGGTGGTCCTCATGGGCCGGGGCGTTGACCCCGGCCGCAGTTGTCAGGCAGTTACAGCCGATTCCAGGAAGTCCTGGGCAAAACGTTGCAACACGCCGCCCGCCTCGTAGATCGACACTTCTTCAGCCGTGTCCAGCCGGCAGGTCACCGGCACCTCGACACGCTCGCCGTTCTTGCGGTTGATCAGCAACGTCAGTTGCGCACGCGGGGTGCGTTCGCCGATCACGTCGTAGGTTTCAGTGCCGTCGATCTTCAGGGTCTTGCGGTCGGTGCCCGGCAGGAACTCCAGCGGCAGCACGCCCATGCCCACCAGGTTGGTTCGGTGGATGCGCTCGAAACCTTCGGCGGCAATCGCTTCAACACCGGCCAGGCGTACGCCCTTGGCCGCCCAGTCCCGGGACGAACCCTGGCCGTAGTCGGCGCCGGCAATGATGATCAGCGGCTGCTTGCGCTCCATGTAGGTTTCGATCGCTTCCCACATGCGCGTGACCTTGCCTTCCGGCTCCAGGCGCGCCAGCGAACCCTGCTTGACCTTACCGTCTTCAACCACCATTTCATTGAACAGTTTCGGGTTGGCGAAGGTGGCGCGCTGCGCGGTCAAGTGGTCGCCGCGGTGGGTCGCGTAGGAGTTGAAGTCGACTTCCGGCAGGCCCATTTTCGCCAGGTATTCGCCCGCGGCGCTGTCGAGCATGATCGCGTTGGACGGCGACAGGTGATCGGTGGTGATGTTGTCCGGCAGCACCGCCAGCGGGCGCATGCCCTTGAGCGGACGTGCACCGGCCAGGGCACCTTCCCAGTACGGCGGGCGACGGATGTAGGTGCTCTGCGGGCGCCAGTCGTACAGCGGCGTGACCTTCGGGCCGGTGTCTTCGTGGATCGCGAACATCGGGATGTACACCTGGCGAAACTGCTCCGGCTTGACCGACGCCTTGACCACCGCGTCGATTTCTTCGTCGCTTGGCCAGATGTCCTTGAGGCGGATTTCCTTGCCGTTGGCGTCCAGGCCCAGCACGTCTTTTTCGATGTCGAAACGGATGGTGCCGGCAATCGCATAGGCCACCACCAGCGGCGGCGACGCGAGGAACGCTTGCTTGGCGTACGGGTGGATACGGCCGTCGAAGTTGCGGTTACCCGAAAGCACGGCGGTGGCGTACAGGTCGCGGTCGATGATCTCTTGCTGGATCACCGGGTCGAGTGCGCCGGACATGCCGTTGCAGGTGGTGCAGGCGAATGCCACGACACCAAAACCGAGTTGCTCCAGTTCGGTGGTCAGCCCGGCTTCGTCGAGGTACATCGCGACGGTTTTCGAACCCGGTGCCAGGGACGACTTGACCCACGGCTTGCGGGCCAGGCCGAGCTTGTTGGCATTGCGTGCCAGCAGGCCGGCGGCAATCACGTTGCGCGGGTTGCTGGTGTTGGTGCAACTGGTGATGGCCGCGATGATCACCGCGCCGTCGGGCATTTGCCCCGGCACGTCATCCCACTGGCCGGAGATGCCCTTGGCCGCCAGATCGCTGGTGGCGACGCGGGCGTGGGGGTTGCTCGGGCCGGCCATGTTGCGCACCACCGAGGACAAATCGAAGCTCAGGCCACGCTCGTATTGCGCGCCCTTGAGGTCGTCCGCCCACAGGCCGGTGTGGCGAGCGTACTGCTCCACCAGGGTGACTTGCTCGTCTTCACGGCCGGTGAGCTTCAGGTAGGCGATGGTCTGTTGGTCGATGTAAAACATCGCGGCGGTGGCGCCGTATTCCGGGGCCATGTTGGAAATGGTGGCACGGTCGCCCAGGGTCAGCGCCGAAGCACCTTCACCGAAGAACTCCAGCCACGCACCGACGACCTTCTGCTTGCGCAGGAACTCGGTCAGCGCCAGCACCATGTCGGTGGCGGTGATGCCCGGTTGCAGCTTGCCCGTCAGCTCCACGCCAACACTTTCCGGCAGGCGCATCCACGAGGCGCGGCCGAGCATCACGCTCTCTGCTTCAAGGCCGCCAACGCCGATGGCGATCACGCCCAAGGCATCAACGTGAGGCGTGTGGCTGTCGGTGCCGACGCAGGTATCCGGGAAGGCCACGCCGTCACGTACCTGGATCACCGGAGACATTTTCTCCAGGTTGATCTGGTGCATGATGCCGTTGCCCGGCGGGATCACGTCGACGTTCTTGAAGGCCTTTTTGGTCCACTCGATAAAGTGGAAACGGTCTTCGTTGCGACGGTCTTCGATGGCGCGATTTTTCTCGAACGCCTGCGGGTCAGAACCACCGGCTTCGACGGCCAGGGAGTGGTCGACGATCAGTTGGGTCGGCACCACCGGGTTGACCTGGGCCGGGTCACCGCCTTGCAGGGCGATGGCGTCGCGCAGGCCGGCAAGGTCCACCAGGGCGGTCTGGCCGAGGATGTCGTGGCACACCACGCGGGCCGGGAACCATGGGAAATCGAGGTCGCGCTTGCGTTCGATCAGTTGGCTCAAGGAGGCATTGAGGGTTGCGGGGTCGCAGCGACGCACCAGGTTTTCCGCGAGTACGCGGGAGGTGTACGGCAGTGTGGCGTAGGCGCCGGGGGTGATTGCATCGACTGCCGCGCGGGCGTCAAAGAAATCGAGGCGGCTGCCGGGGAGCGCTTTGCGGTGTTCAGTGTTCATCGTCAGGACTCGGTCACGGTAGTTGCAAAAGGAAGAACCGTTGCTGATCCAAGGTGGAATGCGATCAAAATGTGGGAGCGGGCTTGCTCGCGAAAGCGGTGTGTCATGCAACACACATGGCGACTGTCACACCGCCTTCGCGAGCAAGCCCGCTCCCACCTTTTTGATCGGGTTTCACCCCAAGATCAGCGGTTTCTCCACTCAGCGACGTTCGATTGGCACGAACTTGCGCTGCTCAACGCCGATGTACTCGGCGCTCGGACGGATGATGCGGTTGTTGGCTCGCTGCTCGAACACATGAGCTGCCCATCCTGTCAGCCGCGAGCAGACGAAAATCGGGGTGAACAGCTTCGTCGGGATGCCCATGAAGTGGTACGCCGAGGCATGGTAGAAGTCGGCGTTGGGGAACAGTTTCTTCTGCTCCCACATGGTCTTGTCGATGGCTTCAGAAACCGGGAACAGCACGGTGTCGCCCACTTCGTCGGCGAGTTTTTTCGACCAGGCCTTGATCACTTCATTACGCGGGTCGCTGTCTTTATAGATCGCGTGGCCAAAGCCCATGATCTTGTCCTTGCGCGCCAGCATGCCGAGGGTGCCTTCCACCGCTTCCTGGGCGGAAGAGAAACGCTCGATCATCTCCATCGCCGCTTCATTGGCGCCGCCGTGCAGCGGGCCACGCAGGGAGCCGATGGCGGCAGTCACGCAGGAATACAGGTCCGACAGGGTCGACGCACACACGCGGGCGGTGAAGGTCGAGGCGTTGAATTCGTGCTCGGCGTAGAGAATCAGCGACACGTTCATCACCTTGACGTGCAAGTCGCTGGGCTTCTTGTCGTGCAGCAGGTGCAGGAAGTGCCCGCCGATGCTCGGCTCGTCGGTCACGCAGTTGATGCGCTGGCCGTCGTGGCTGAAGCGGTACCAGTAGCACATGATCGCCGGGAACGCGGCCAGCAGGCGGTCGGTCACATCGCGCTGCACGCTGAAGTCTTTCTCCGGCTCGATGTTGCCCAGAAACGAGCAACCGGTGCGCATCACGTCCATCGGGTGCGCGTCGGCGGGGATGCGTTCCAGCACTTCTTTCAGCGCCTGGGGCAGGTCGCGCAGTTTGCCGAGCTTGGCGGTGTAGGCGGCCAGTTCGGCTTTGGTCGGCAGTTCGCCGTAGAGCAGCAGGTAGGCGACTTCTTCAAACTGGGCATCGGCGGCGAGTTCGCGCACGTCGTAGCCGCGATAGGTCAAGCCGGCACCGGCCTGGCCCACGGTGGACAGTGCGGTTTGCCCGGCAACCTGGCCACGCAGGCCAGCTCCACTGAGTACTTTTGCTTCGGCCATGGTTATCTCCAATCTTGTAGTTATTAGTGAGGCGCTCGCGTTACTTCTTGGCGGCGAACAGCGCGTCGAGCTTCTGCTCGAAGGTGTGGTAGTCGATGCGATCATAAAGCTCCATGCGGGTTTGCATGGTGTCGATCACGTTCTGCTGGGTGCCGTCGCGACGGATCGCGGTGTAGACGTTCTCGGCCGCCTTGTTCATGGCGCGGAAGGCCGAGAGCGGGTACAGGACGATGGAAACATCCGCAGATTTCAGTTGATCGACGGTATAGAGAGGTGTCGCACCGAATTCGGTGATGTTGGCCAGGATCGGCGCTTTCACGCGAGAGGCGAACAGCTTGTACATCTCAAGCTCAGTGATGGCTTCCGGGAACACCATGTCGGCGCCGGCCTCAATGCAGGCGGCCGCACGTTCCAGGGCGGATTCCAAACCTTCCACGGCCAGTGCGTCGGTGCGGGCCATGATCACGAAGCTGTCATCGGTACGCGCATCCACCGCAGCCTTGATGCGGTCGACCATTTCCTGCTGGGACACGATTTCTTTGTTCGGGCGATGGCCGCAACGCTTGGCGCCCACCTGGTCTTCGATATGGATCGCCGCCGCGCCGAACTTGATCATCGACTTGACGGTGCGCGCCACGTTGAACGCGGAGGAGCCGAAACCGGTGTCCACGTCCACCAGCAGCGGCAGGTCGCACACGTCGGTGATGCGGCGCACGTCCGTCAGCACGTCATCCAGGCCGGTGATGCCCAGGTCCGGCACACCGAGGGAGCCGGCAGCCACCCCGCCACCCGACAGGTAGATCGCCTTGAAGCCGGCGCGCTTGGCCAGCAGCGCATGGTTGGCGTTGATCGCGCCGACTACCTGCAACGGGTGCTCGCTGGCAACCGCGTCACGGAAACGCTGGCCTGGAGTGGTGTTGTTATTGGAACTCATGACTCACCTCGTGATTGGGGAGCGCCGTCCGGGAAGTGACGGGCAATGTTGCGTTTGGAGGCGCCGATATGCCGGCGCATCAACAACTCGGCCAGTTCACCGTCGCGATCGGCAATCGCGTCAAGAATGCGGTGATGCTCGGCAAAGGCCTGGCGTGGACGATTGGGGGTGGCGGAGAACTGGATGCGGTACATGCGCACCAACTGATACAGCTCGCCGCACAACATTTGGGTCAGGGTGCGGTTACCGGCGCCTTGAATTATCCGGTAATGAAAATCGAAGTCGCCTTCCTGCTGGTAGTAGCCGACACCGGCCTGGAAGGCCGCATCGCGCTCGTGGGTGTGCAACACCTGACGCAGCTCTTCGATCTCGGCGTCGGTCATGCGCTCGGCGGCCAGGCGGCAGGCCATGCCTTCCAGGGATTCGCGGATTTCGTAGAGTTCGATCAGTTCTTCATGGCTCAACGAGACCACTCGCGCGCCCACATGGGGGATGCGCACCAGCAGGCGCTGGCCTTCCAGGCGGTGGATCGCCTCGCGCAGCGGGCCACGGCTGATGCCATAGGTGCGCGCCAGTTCCGGCTCGGAGATCTTGCTGCCGGGGGCGATTTCGCCCTTGACGATGGCGGCCTGGATACGCCGGAATACGTTCTCGGACATGGTCTGGGAATCGTCTTGGGCCATCACTGGGGTTTCCAGTTGATCCAGCATATTGTCGACACCTTTAAAAACAATGCCGCAAAAACTAGCCAATCAGCCCCGGATAGTCAAAGAATAAATACACATTGTCGACAATCGTCTAATAACCCGCCTTGCACTCTATCGGGGCATGGCCGGCTGCCAGCGCTGGCGCCAGAAAACCTTCATGTTAGAATGCCGGCCACTTTTGCCTCACATCCCTGGATGAAAAGGCGCACGAGGGAGCTTGCGCAGCAATGCCAGTCGCCTTGAATTGAACATCGCACTGCACCGCGTCAGGATTTATGAGACTCAAGCCCTTCCCCCTTTTGCTTCTACTGTTTATCCCGGGCCTTGGCGTTGCTGCCGAGAAGACCGTTTATGGACTCAATGAATACGCCAAGTTGGCCGGCATTGACCTGGAAGTGGCCGCCAAGCTCGACACCGGCGCCAAGACCGCGTCCTTGAGCGCCCGCGACATCAAGCGCTTCAAGCGCAACGGCGAGTCCTGGGTGCGCTTCTACCTGGCCATCGACACCGCACACTCCCACCCCATCGAGCGCCCCCTGGCCCGCGTGAGCAAGATCAAGCGCCGCGCCGGTGACTACGACCCCGATGAAGACAAGAACTACACCGCCCGTCCAGTCATCGCCCTGGACATCTGCATGGGCACCGCTTTACGCAGTATCGAAGTGAACTTGACTGACCGCAGCGCCTTCCAATACCCGCTGCTGATCGGCTCCGAAGCGCTGAAACGCTTTGATGCGCTGGTCGACCCCAGTCTTAAATACGCGGCGGGCAAACCTGCCTGCGCCTCCGACGCTCATACCGCTGAGTAATTTGAATGCGCTCTCTTAATCTGCACCTGAAAATCCTGATCGCCGTTTTGGTGGTCTTGGGCATTTCGGTCACCGCCTATCAGATTTTCGTGCTGGGGATTCCCGTCACCGAGGACGCCACCGACGACCTGTGGAACATCGACGCCAAGGTCGAGTTCGTCGCCAGCGCCAAGGACCCGGTGAAAATCCAGATGTTCGTGCCGCCCCTGAGCCGCGACTTCGTCAGCCTGAATGAAAGCTTTATCTCGAATAACTACGGCGTCAGCGTCAATCGCCTCGACGGCAACCGCAAGGTCACCTGGTCGGCACGCCGGGCCAAGGGCAACCAGACCCTCTACTACCGCCTGGTGCTGACCAAGCGTTACAGCGGTGAAAAGGTCAAGGTCAAGGGCCCGACCTTCCGCGACAGCATCGCCGTCGAAGGCCCGGAAAAAATCGCCGCCGAAGCCCTGCTGGCGCCGATCCGCCAGCACTCGGCCGACGTCGAGACGTTTATCAGCGAAGCCATCAAGCGCACCAACAACCTCAACGACGACAACGTGAAGCTGCTGCTGGCGGGCGACCCGTCGACGCCGCACAAGGCCAAGATCGTCGAGTTGCTGCTGTCCATCGCCCATGTGCCGGTGGAAAAGGTCCACACCATCCGCCTGGTGGCCGACCAGCCGCAAACCCCGGAACTCTGGCTGCGCAGTTTCAATGGCAACGACTGGCTGTACTTCAACCCCGACACCGGCGAGCAAGGCCTGCCGGCCGACCGCCTGCTGTGGTGGACCGGTGATGAAAACCTGATCACCGTCGACGGCGGCAAGAAGGCCATGGTGACCTTCAGCCTCAACAACAGCGAAATGAACGCGATTCGCCTGGCCAAGCTGACGGACGAAAACACCGACGCCAACTTCCTCGAGTACTCGCTGTACGGCCTGCCGCTGCAAACCCAGCAGACCTTCATGATCATGGTGATGATCCCGATTGGCGTGCTGGTGATCCTGATCCTGCGCAACCTGATCGGCCTGCAGACCCTCGGCACGTTTACCCCGGTGCTGATTGCCCTGGCGTTCCGCGAGACACAGCTGGGCTTCGGGATTGTGCTGTTCACCATTATTACGGCGCTGGGGCTGTCGCTTCGGTCTTACCTGGAACACTTGAAGCTGCAGATGCTGCCGAGGCTCTCGGTGGTGCTGACCTTCGTGGTGGTGCTGATCGCCGCCATCAGTCTGTTCAGCCACAAGCTCGGCCTGGAACGCGGGCTGTCGGTGGCATTGTTCCCGATGGTGATCCTGACCATGACCATCGAACGCCTGTCGATCACCTGGGAAGAACGCGGTGGCGGCCATGCGATGAAAGTCGCGATCGGCACGCTGTTCGCCGCTTCCCTGGCGCACATCATCATGAGCGTGCCGGAACTGATCTACTTCGTGTTTACCTTCCCGGCGATCCTGTTGATCCTGGTGGGCTTCATGCTGGCCATGGGTCGTTATCGCGGCTACCGCCTGACCGAACTGGTGCGTTTCAAGGCCTTCCTCAAGGCTGACTCGTAATGTTCGGCTTTTGGAAGACCTGGAAGGCCCTGGAAGCGCGGGGGATCATGGGCATCAACCGGCGAAATGCCGACTACGTGCTCAAGTACAACAAGCGCAGCCTGTATCCGATCGTCGATGACAAGATCATCACCAAGGAACGGGCCATGGCCGCCGGCATCCACGTGCCGGAAATGTACGGGGTCATTTCCACCGAGAAGGAAATCGACAAGCTCGACGAGATCATCGGCGGGCGCAGCGACTTCGTGATCAAGCCGGCCCAGGGCGCCGGTGGTGACGGTATCCTGGTGATCGCCGACCGTTTTGAAGGGCGCTATCGAACGGTCTCCGGCAAGATCATCAGCCATGAAGAAATCGAGCATCAGATTTCCAGCATCCTCACCGGCCTGTATTCCCTCGGCGGCCACCGTGACCGCGCGCTGATCGAATACCGGGTGGTGCCTGACCAGATCTTCAAGAGCATCAGCTACGAAGGCGTACCGGACATCCGCATCATTGTGCTGATGGGCTACCCGGTGATGGCCATGCTGCGCTTGCCCACCCGCCAGTCCGGCGGCAAGGCCAACCTGCACCAGGGCGCGATTGGCGTGGGTGTCGACCTCGCCACCGGCCTGACCCTGCGCGGCACCTGGCTGAACAACATCATCACCAAGCACCCCGACACCACCAATGCGGTGGACGGCGTGCAACTGCCCAACTGGGACGGTTTCATGAAGCTCGCCGCCGGCTGCTACGAGCTGTGCGGCCTGGGCTATATCGGCGTGGACATGGTGCTGGACCAGGAAAAGGGTCCGTTGATCCTGGAACTTAACGCTCGCCCGGGGCTGAACATCCAGATTGCCAACGACTGCGGCCTGACCTTGCGCACCCATGCCGTGGAGGCTCGACTGGAAGAGCTGAAGGCGGCGGGCGTAACGGAAACACCGGAGGAACGGGTTAAGTTTGTGCAGGAAATGTTTGGGCATATTCCGGCGGTCGAGGGATAAACCCAGTGACCTGCTCCGTACACCCGCTGCCCTACCGGGCCAACCCTGCCGAATACTTTGCAGCAATACGCCATGCGCCCGGCGCGGTGCTGCTGGACAGTGGCCGACCGGCGGCCGAGCGCGGCCGTTATGACCTGCTGAGCGCCTGGCCCGAGACGACCCTGGCGGTACTGCCCGGCGAAAACGGCAGCGATTTCCTGCAACGCCTGCGGGAAAACCTGACGTTGCTGGGTGAAGCCACGATCCCCGCGCCCTACGAACTGCCGTTTGCCGGCGGCCTCATCGGCTACCTGAGCTACGACTTCGGTCGCCATCTTGAGCACCTGCCGCACCTGGCGGTGGACGACCTGCACCTGCCGGATGCACGCTTTGGCCTGTACGCCTGGGCCTTGATCAGCGATCACCAGGCGCAGACCAGCCAACTGGTGTTCCACCCCAAACTGGCGGAAAGCGAACGGCAACGCCTGATTACCTTGTTCGGTCAGCCGACCATCAGCGCATCGGCCACCTTCAAGCTGCAAGGCCCAATGGCCCCGGACGTGACCGCCGACACCTACCAGCACGCCCTCGCCCGTATCCAGGACTACATCCAGGCCGGTGACTGCTACCAGGTCAACTTTGCCCAACGTTTCCGTGCTCCGTGCAGTGGCGATCCGTGGGTGGCCTACTGCGCCTTGCGCGAAGCCTGCCCGACGCCGTTTTCCGGTTTCCAGAGCCTGCCGGACGACGGCGCAGTGTTGAGCTTGTCGCCGGAACGCTTCGTCAAAATTAGCCAGCGCCAGGTGGAAACCCGCCCGATCAAGGGCACCCGGCCAAGGGGGCCGACGCCCGAGGAAGATGCAGCCAACGCCGCTGAATTGCTGGCCAGCCCCAAGGATCGTGCCGAAAACCTGATGATCGTCGACCTGCTGCGCAACGACCTGGGCCGCACCTGCCGCACCGGCTCGGTGAGGGTCCCGGAGTTGTTCAGCCTGGAAAGCTATCCAAATGTGCATCATCTGGTGAGCAGCGTGACCGGCGAATTGGCCGACGATAAAGACCCCCTCGACCTGATCGCCGGCAGCTTCCCCGGCGGCTCCATCACCGGCGCACCGAAGATTCGCGCGATGCAGATCATCGACGAGCTGGAGCCGACCCGGCGCGGGTTGTATTGCGGTTCGCTGGTGTATCTGGACGTGCGCGGCGAGATGGACAGCTCCATCGCCATTCGCAGCCTGTTGGTCAAGGATGGTCAGGTGTGCTGCTGGGGCGGCGGCGGGATTGTCGCGGACTCGGAGTGGCAGGCGGAGTATCAGGAGTCGATGACCAAGGTGCGGGTGTTGTTACAAACCTTGGAAAGCCTGTAGCACCCAGCCCCTTCCTGGCTCGCTGACGTAGAGCCACGCAGCAGAAAAGACCTGAATCAGTACCGAAGTAGACGGGGTCGAAGCCGGAGGATAGCGTCCGGTTTCAACCGTCCACCAGCCGTCTGTGAAGGATCACATGAAACGACTGCCTACTTGTCAGGAAAGATTTCCGAGATTGCATCTGCCCTCAACCGCACCTATTATCTCCCAAATTGGGAGATCGCAGCGATGCGGATAATCGCTCTGTCTTCCCTACGAATATTCTGGGAAAACCACCCTGGTTGCATGGATGCCAAAACGCCGCTGGTCGAGCTGTAGCGCCATATGGAAAAAGCTGTTTACCCAACCCCTCAGGCCCTCAAGGCAGAGCTAAGGACAGCGAGCATTCTCAAAGGGGGCAGGGTTGTGTTCAACATAGGCGGCAACAAGTATCGAGTGATCATGGCGATCAATTATCAGCGACAGCTTGCGTTCATACGCTTCGTGGGGACCCACGCGCAGTACGATCAGATCAATGCGGAGACCGTGTGATGAACATCAAACCCATTCATTCCCAGGAAGACCTGACCGCTGCGCTCGCGCGCGTCGAACAGCTATGGGAAGCGGAAATCGGCTCGCCCGAGGGTGACGAGCTGGAAATTCTCGCGATACTTATCGAAAAGTACGAAGCGGAGCATTTCCCAATGCCGCCTTCGGATCCCGTCGAAGCGATTAAATTTCGAATGGAGCAACTAGGCCTGACCGCCCGTGACCTGGAGCCTTTCATAGGTCCGAGCGGGCGGGTTTCCGAAGTGTTGAATCATAAGCGCAAGCTGAGCTTGTCGATGATCAAACGCCTGCATGAAGGCTTGCGCATTCCTTATGAGAGTTTGCTGGCAGGGGTCTAGGCTGTGCAGTGGCCATACCGGCCCTATCGCGGGCAAGCCCGGCTCCCACATGGGAGCGCGGTCAACATGTGGGAGCTGGCTTCCATCAGCCACACCCAATAACTTACAGGCTCAACTGCCGATTCGACGCCTTGATGAACTCTTTCTTCAAGTCCTCAAACGTATGCACCGCCGGGAACTGCGGGAACTCGCGAATCACGTTCTCCGGCGCGTGGAACAGAATCCCACGGTCGGCCTCACCCAGCATGGTGGTGTCGTTGTAGGAATCACCAGCGGCAATCACGCGGTAGTACAGGGTCTTGAAGGCCAGCACCGACTGACGCTTGGGATCTTTCTGACGCAGCTGGTAGCTCACCACCCGGTCACTCTCGTCGGTGATCAACCGGTGGCACAGCAAGGTCGGGAAACCCAGTTGGCGCATCAGCGGCTGGGAGAACTCATAGAAGGTGTCAGACAGGATCACCACCTGGAAGCGCTCGCGCAGCCAATTGACGAACTCGATGGCGCCGTCCAGCGGCTTGAGGGTGGCGATCACTTCCTGGATGTCCGAGAGCTTCAGCCCATGCTCATCAAGAATGCGCAGGCGCTGTTTCATCAGCACGTCGTAGTCGGGGATGTCCCGGGTGGTGGCCCGCAAGGATTCAATACCGGTTTTTTCGGCGAAGGCGATCCAGATTTCCGGAACCAGCACCCCTTCCAGGTCGAGACAGGCAATTTCCACAAGACACTCCCATTTAAAGTTATTGAGTTGAGCGAGCAAAAGGACTGCCGAACTCTAGCGATTCACGCTGGCCGCCGCAACGCAGGCGGGATTTTGTTACCATCGCCCCCCTATAGAGCGCTCAGCGCCACTGACCTGTAGGAACCGTCCTGATGAACCAAGCCTTCGACGTCGCTGAACTCGCCGCGACTTACGCCAACAAATCCGCCCAGGACATTCTCAAGCTGGCCTTCAGCCAGTTTGGCGACGACCTGTGGATCTCTTTCAGCGGTGCCGAGGACGTGGTGCTGGTAGACATGGCCTGGAAGCTGAACAAGAACGTCAAGGTGTTCAGCCTCGACACCGGTCGCCTGCACCCGGAGACCTACCGGTTTATCGAGCAGGTGCGTGAGTTCTACAAGATCGACATCGAACTGATCTCGCCGGACCAGAGCAAGCTGGAACCCTTCGTCAAGGAAAAGGGCCTGTTCAGTTTCTACAAGGACGGCCATGGCGAGTGCTGTGGCGTGCGCAAGATCGAACCGCTGCGCCGCAAGCTGTCCGGTGTAAGCGCCTGGGCCACCGGCCAGCGCCGCGACCAGAGCCCCGGCACCCGCAGCCAGGTGGCCGCGCTGGAAATCGATACGGCTTTTTCCACCCCGGAACGCACCCTGTACAAGTTCAACCCGCTGGCGCAGATGACCAGTGAGGAAGTATGGGGTTACATCCGCATGCTGGAGTTGCCGTACAACAGCCTGCACGAGCGCGGTTTTATCAGCATCGGCTGTGAGCCGTGCACCCGTCCGGTACTGCCGAACCAGCACGAACGCGAAGGCCGTTGGTGGTGGGAAGAAGCAACCCAAAAAGAATGCGGGTTGCACGCCGGGAACATCATCAGCAAGGCGTAACGCCTGAGCCAGAATCCTGTACACAGAAATGTCACCATCGGTGCCATTTTTGTGTGCACTTATAAAATCCTGCACCGAAAAGTTACATCCTCCCTCGTCACACCTCTTCTAAAATCCCCGCCCCTCTCTGCACCACAAAATAAATAGCTGTTCAAACGGTCAATTTATATCGCTTCAAATTCAGCCGGTTATTTCCAATCACGCTAAAAACCAAATCGCCGTGTATTTCACCCGGCGAAAATCTGGCACGCATGTGGCTTAAGGCAAAACACACTTTGTATACAATTAATAAAAAAGATACATACACTTTGACATCAGCCGCTCTCCTGCTGATGTCCAGGAGCCTGCCGGAATGCGTACAAGTCTCTCCAATAACATCGCACTGGATCTGCCCTCCTCCACCCTGAACCCCGAGGCCACGAGCCCCGGCCCGTTGGTCCTCAGCCCGCGCCTGCACAACAAGGACCTGGCGCCTACCAAGGCCGAAGGCCGGCGCTGGGGCCGCTACAGCATCTTTGCCTTGTGGACCAACGATGTGCACAACATCGCCAACTACTCCTTCGCCATCGGCCTGTATGCGCTGGGCCTGGGTGGCTGGCAGATTCTGCTGTCCCTGGGGATCGGCGCGGCGCTGGTGTACTTCTTCATGAACCTGTCGGGCTATATGGGGCAGAAGACCGGCGTACCGTTTCCAGTGATCAGCCGCATCAGTTTTGGCATCCATGGTGCGCAGATTCCGGCACTGATTCGTGCGGTGATCGCGATTGCCTGGTTCGGGATACAGACCTACCTGGCCTCGGTGGTTTTCCGCGTGCTGTTGACGGCGGTTCATCCGGGCTTTGCCGACTACGACCACAACTCGATCCTCGGCCTGTCCACCCTGGGCTGGGCGTGTTTTGTGGCGATCTGGTTTGTGCAGCTCGCCATCCTCGCCTATGGGATGGAGATGGTGCGCCGCTATGAAGCCTTCGCCGGGCCGGTGATTCTGCTGACAGTAGCGTCCCTGGCCGGCTGGATGTATTTCCAGGCCGGCGGCCAGATCGCCTGGTCGATCCGCGAGCCGCTGACCGGTGGTGAGATGTGGCGCAATATCTTTGCCGGCGGCGCGCTGTGGCTGGCGATCTACGGCACACTGATCCTGAATTTCTGCGACTTCGCCCGCTCCTCGCCGTGCCGCAAGACCATCAAGGTCGGTAATTTCTGGGGCCTGCCGGTGAATATCCTGGTGTTCGCGGCCATCACCGTGCTGCTGTGCGGCGGGCAGTTCCACCTCAATGGCCGGGTGATTGAGAGCCCTACGGAAATCATTGCGGCGATACCCAACACATTCTTCCTGGTGCTGGGCTGCCTGGCGTTCCTGATTGTGACCGTGGCGGTGAACATCATGGCCAACTTCGTCGCGCCGGCCTTTGTGCTGAGCAACCTGGCGCCCAAGTACCTGAACTTCCGCCGCGCCGGGCTGATCAGCGCCACCGTGGCGGTGTTGATCCTGCCGTGGAACCTCTACAACAGCCCGCTGGTGATCGTGTATTTCCTCTCGGGGCTGGGCGCACTGCTGGGGCCGTTGTACGGGGTGATCATGGTCGACTACTGGTTGATCCGCAAAAGCCAGGTGGACGTGCCGCAGCTGTATAGCGAAGACCCGAATGGCGCTTATTACTACAGCCGCGGGATCAATTTGCGCGCCGTGGCGGCCTTCATTCCTGCCGCGGTGATCGCCATTCTCCTGGCCCTGCTGCCCGGTTTCGCCCTCGTCTCGCCCTTCTCCTGGCTGATTGGCGCCGGTATTGCAGGGCTGCTGTACCTGCTGTTCGCCAAGCGCCAGCCGTACTACGCCGATGTGAGCGGCGAAAGCATTGCAGTCGATAACGTCAGTCATTAAGTAAGGACATTCCATGCGCATCCTTGTGGTCAACGTCAACACCACCGAGTCCATCACCGAGGCCATCGCCAAACAGGCACGGGCGGTGGCGTCCCCCGGCACCGAGATCGTCGGCCTGACTCCGTTTTTCGGTGCCGAATCGGTGGAAGGCAATTTCGAAAGCTACCTGGCGGCCATCGCGGTGATGGACCGGGTGATGGCTTACGACCAGCCGTTCGATGCGGTAATCCAGGCCGGCTACGGCGAACATGGCCGCGAAGGCTTGCAGGAGTTGCTCAACGTGCCGGTGGTGGACATCACCGAAGCGGCCGCCAGCACCGCGATGTTCCTCGGACATGCCTACTCCGTGGTGACGACTCTGGACCGCACCGTGCCGCTGATCGAGGACCGGCTGAAACTGGCCGGCTTATATCAGCGGTGCGCGTCGGTACGGGCCAGCGGCATGGCGGTATTGGAACTGGAGGAAGACCCGCTGCGGGCCATGGAGGCCATCGTGCGCCAGGCTGAATTGGCGATCAGCGAAGACAAGGCCGAAGTGATCTGCCTGGGCTGCGGCGGCATGGCCGGGCTGGATGAGCAGATTCGCTACCGCACGGGTGTGCCGGTGGTGGACGGTGTGACCTCGGCTGTCACGATTGCCGAAGGCTTGGTGCGGTTGGGGCTGTCGACCTCGAAGATACGCACGTATGCGACGCCGAGGCCGAAGAAAGTGATCGGCTGGCCCGGAAAGTTCGGACATTGAAGATCCAAAATGTGGGAGCGGGCTTGCTCGCGAAAGCGGTGGATCAGTCGATGCATGTGGTGACTGTCACACCGCCTTCGCGAGCAAGCCCGCTCCCACACTTTGATCCCCACAAGGATCAAATGGCGCTGAACCGCCGCCCCAACTCGCGTTCGACAAACTGCTCCAGGATGAAATCCACAAACGCCCGGGTCTTGCCGGGCAGCAGCTTGTGTTCGGCGTAGTACAGCGAGATGTTGCCGTCGTCGACGTACCAGTCGGGCAGCACTCGCACCAGTTGGCCGCTGTCCAGATACGGCACCGCCATCGGCATGCTGACCAGCGCAATCCCCAGGCCCTGGGCGCTGGCGCAGCAGGCAGCGCCCGAGTCGCTCATGGTCATGCGCGGCTTGAGCACCAGCGGGCGTTGTTCGCGCGTGCGGTGGGTGAGTTGCCACGAACGCACGCGCCCGGTTTGCGGTGAGCGGATCAGGATGCCGTTGCACACAGACAAGTCCTCGGGCGCGACCACCGGCTTGCGTTTGGCGAGGTATTCCGGTGAGGCCAGCAGGATCCGGTGCGCCGGCGCCAGCTTGCGCGCGACCACGCCCTGGGGCAGCTCAAAACCACCGCCGATCGCGGCATCGAAGCCCTGGCCGATCAGGTCCACCTGGCGGTTATCAAAATGCCAGTCGGGGTTGATATCAGGAAAGCGCTTTAGAAACTCCCCCAGCAACGGCACCACATAACGGTTGCCGAACACCGTGCCCATGCTCACTTTCAGCGTGCCCACTGGCCGCCCTTCGGCACTGGCCAGGTTAGCCACGGCGTTTTGAATGGTGGTGAGGCTGCCGCTGACTTCTTCGAGGAAGAGCTTGCCGGCCTCAGTCAGCGTCAGGCGCCGGGTGCTGCGCTGGAACAGCCTTACACCCAGGCGCGCCTCCAGCTTGGCCACACTTTTGCCCACGGCCGCCGGGGTCAGGCTCAGGTGCCGGGCAGCTTCGGCAAAACTGCCGCCTTCGGCGCTGCGCACGAAGCATTCGATACTGCCAAAGCTTTCCATATCGCCCCACTCTAAACTTCTGGTTTACACAGACTATAGCAATCACGGTCTACCGAGGACGCCACACGAGGTCGATACTCGACTCCAACCTCAACACACCTTTTGGAGAACGACATGACCACACAAAACCTCAGCGGCAAAGTCGCCTTGATCCAGGGCGGTTCCCGCGGTATCGGCGCCGCCATCGTCAAGCGCCTGGCCGCACAGGGCGCTGCCGTCGCCTTTACCTACGTCAGTTCGGCTGCCAAGGCTGAAGAGTTGCAGAACAGCGTGATCAGCCAAGGCGGCAAAGCCCTGGCGATTCATGCCGACAGCGCCGACGCAGACGCCATCCGCAGCGCCGTCAACGCCACCGTCGAAGCGTTCGGGCGCCTGGATATCCTGGTCAACAACGCAGGCGTGCTGGCCGTCGGCCCGCTGGAAGATTTCAAGCTGGAAGACTTCGACCGCACCCTCGCCATCAACGTACGCAGCGTATTTGTCGCCACCCAGGAAGCCGCGCGGCACATGGGCGAAGGTGGCCGCATCATCAACATCGGCAGCACCAATGCCGATCGCATGCCGTTTGCCGGTGGCGGCCCGTACGCCATGAGCAAATCGGCGCTGGTCGGCCTGACCAAAGGCCTGGCCCGCGACCTGGGCCCACGGGGCATCACCATCAATAACGTGCAGCCAGGCCCGGTGGACACCGACATGAACCCGGCAAGCGGTGATTTCGCCGAAAGCCTGATCGGCTTCATGGCCGTGGGCCGTTATGGCCATGTAGAAGAGATCGCCAGTTTCGTCGCCTATCTGGCAGGCCCTGAGGCCGGCTACATCACCGGCGCCAGCCTGACCATCGACGGCGGTTTCGGCGCCTGAACCAACGCTGCGACATCACACCACGCTCCGACCTTGGTCGACACTGACTAACGCCAAGCATCATGCGAGACTGTTCGCCCGGGCCGGGAATGCCCGGGCGTTCTTATGTCTGGAGTTCTCATGACGCTGTCCAGCGGGCTGATCGCCGCCGTTGCCCTGGCCTATATGGCCATTATGTTTGCCATCGCCTTTTACGGTGACCGTCGCCATGCGCCGCTGCCGCCGCGGATGCGTGCCTGGGTGTATAGCCTGTCGCTGGCGGTGTATTGCACCAGTTGGACATTCTTTGGTGCCGTAGGCCAGGCGGCCGAACAGTTGTGGGCGTTTTTACCGATCTACCTGGGACCGGTGCTGCTGCTGGTGCTCGCGCCGTGGGTCCTGCAGAAGATGGTGCTGATCAGCAAGCAGGAAAACATCACCTCCATCGCCGACTTTATCGCCGCCCGTTACGGCAAATCCCAATCCCTCGCGGTGGTGGTGGCGCTGATCTGCCTGGTGGGCGTCCTGCCTTATATAGCCTTGCAACTCAAAGGCATCGTGCTGGGGGTGAACCTGCTGATCGGCGCAAGCGCCGACACCACGGGCACCCGCTCCCAGGACACGGCGCTGATCGTGTCGCTGGTATTGGCGTTGTTCACCATTGTGTTCGGTACCCGCAACCTGGACGCCACGGAACACCACCGCGGCATGGTGCTGGCGATTGCCTTTGAATCCTTGGTCAAGCTGTTCGCGTTTCTCGCCGTCGGTGCGTTTGTGACCTACGGCCTGTACGACGGTTTCGACGATTTGTTCAGCCAGGCGATGCTCGCGCCACGGTTGGAGGAATACTGGAAAGAGACCGTCAACTGGCCCTCGATGGTGGTGCAGACCGGTGTCGCGATGATGGCGATCATCTGCCTGCCCCGGCAGTTTCACGTCACCGTGGTGGAAAATATCGACCCGCAGGACCTGCGCCTGGCCAAGTGGGTATTCCCGGCCTACCTGATCCTGGCCGCCCTGTTTGTCATCCCGATTGCCCTCGGCGGGAAGATGCTGCTGCCGGGCTCGGTATTACCGGACTCCTACGTGATCAGCCTACCGTTGGCCGAAGCCCATCCGGCGCTCGCCGTGCTGGCGTTTATCGGCGGCGCCTCGGCGGCTACGGGCATGGTGATCGTCGCGAGCATCGCCCTGTCGACCATGGTCTCCAACGACATGCTGCTGCCCTGGCTGCTGCGCCGTTCCAGTGCCGAGCGGCCGTTCGAAGTGTTCCGTCACTGGATGCTGTCGGTACGCCGGGTGAGCATTGTCATCATCCTGCTGCTGGCTTACGTCAGTTACCGGCTGCTGGGGTCCTCCGCCAGCCTTGCAACCATTGGCCAGATTGCCTTTGCCGCCGTGACCCAACTGGCACCGGCGATGCTCGGCGCGCTGTATTGGAAACAGGCCAACCGACGCGGAGTATTTGCCGGGCTGGCGGCGGGTACGTTCCTGTGGTTCTACACCTTGGTCCTGCCGGTCACCGCGAAAAGTCTGGGCTGGTCGTTCAGCCTTTTCCCGGGCATGACGTGGCTGCATTCGCACCCGCTGGGCTTGTCTGTAACTTCTCTGACGCTGGGCACCGTATTTTCCCTGGCGGGTAACTTCACGTTGTTCGTGTGGGTCTCGATGCTGTCCCGCACGCGCGTGTCGGAACATTGGCAGGCCGGGCGTTTTATCGGCCAGGAAATCAGCCAGCGGGCCAGCGCTCGCTCGATGCTTTCGGTGCAGATCAACGACTTGCTCAGTCTGGCAGCGCGGTTTGTCGGTGAAGAACGGGCTCACCAGAGTTTTGTGCGCTTCGCCTATCGCCAAGGCAAAGGGTTTAACCCCAACCAGAACGCCGACAATGACTGGATTGCCCACACCGAACGCCTGTTGGCCGGCGTGCTCGGTGCGTCGTCGACCCGGGCGGTGGTGAAAGCCGCCATTGAAGGCCGGGAAATGCAGTTGGAGGACGTAGTTCGCATCGCCGACGAAGCGTCGGAAGTACTGCAGTTCAACCGGGCACTGCTGCAAGGCGCCATCGAAAACATCACCCAGGGCATCAGCGTGGTCGACCAGTCCCTGCGGCTGGTGGCGTGGAACCGGCGGTACCTGGAGCTGTTCAATTACCCCGAAGGCCTGATCAGTGTGGGCCGGCCGATAGCCGACATCATTCGCTACAACGCCGAGCGCGGGCTGTGCGGCCCGGGCGAGGCCGAAGTGCACGTGGCGCGCCGCCTGCACTGGATGCGCCAGGGCCGTGCGCATACCTCCGAGCGGCTGTTTCCCAATGGCCGGGTGATCGAACTGATCGGCAACCCGATGCCGGGTGGCGGGTTTGTGATGAGCTTCACCGACATCACCGCGTTCCGCGAAGCCGAGCAGGCGTTGACCGAGGCCAATGAAGGCCTGGAACAGCGGGTGACCGAGCGAACCCACGAACTGTCGCAACTCAACGTCGCGCTGACCGATGCCAAGGGCGTGGCCGAGACCGCCAGCCAGTCGAAAACCCGGTTCCTCGCAGCGGTCAGTCACGACTTGATGCAACCGTTGAACGCCGCAAGGCTGTTCTCTGCCGCCCTCTCCCACCAGAACGACGGCATGTCGCCGGATGCCCGGCAGTTGGTGCAGCATCTGGACAGCTCGTTGCGTTCGGCGGAAGACCTGATCAGCGACCTGCTGGATATTTCCCGCCTGGAAAACGGCAAGATCAATCCGCAGCGCCAGCCCTTCGTGCTCAATGAACTGTTCGATACGCTGGGCGCCGAGTTCAAGGCGCTGGCTCAGGAGCAGGGTTTGCGCTTCCGCCTGCGGGGCAGTCGTTTGCGGGTGGACAGCGACATCAAATTGCTGCGGCGGGTGTTGCAGAATTTCCTCACCAACGCGTTCCGGTATGCCGACGGGCCGGTGCTATTGGGTGTGCGGCGCCGTCGCGGCGAGTTGTGCCTGGAAGTATGGGACCGTGGTCCCGGGATTCCCCAGGACAAGCAAAAAGTCATCTTCGAGGAATTCAAACGCCTGGACAGTCACCAGACCCGTGCCGAGAAAGGCCTGGGATTGGGCCTGGCGATTGCCGATGGCCTGTGCCGCGTGCTCGGGCACCGCTTGAGCGTGCGTTCATGGCCGGGCAAAGGCAGCGTGTTCAGCGTGCGTGTGCCGTTGGCGCGCACTCAGGTCAGCGCGCCTGCCAAGCCGGCGCAGGAAAGCGGCCAGCCGTTGAGCGGTGCACAGGTGCTGTGTGTGGATAACGAAGAAAGCATCCTGATCGGCATGCGCAGTTTGCTCACGCGCTGGGGCTGTGAAGTCTGGACCGCCCGCGACCAGGCGCAATGTGCCGCGTTGCTGGCCGAGGGTGTGCGGCCGCAACTGGCCCTGGTGGATTACCACCTCGACCACGGGGAAACGGGCACCGAGTTGATGGGTTGGTTGCGGGCGCAATTGGCAGAGCCGATTCCGGGTGTGGTGATCAGTGCCGACGGGCGGCCGGAGATGGTGGCCCAGGTGCATGCGGCAGGGTTGGATTACCTCGCCAAACCGGTGAAGCCGGCGGCGTTGCGGGCCTTGTTGAGCCGGCACCTGCCGCTTTAGCCCATGTGGGAGCTGGCTTGCCTGGGATGGCATCGCCTCGGTGTATGCGGAGGAACGAGGTGTCTGCATCGCAGGCAAGCCAGCTCCCACAGAGCCCGGTGACTATTCTGGCAACTGCGCCACGCCGTCTTCATCGGTCATCGCCCGTTCCAGCAAGTCGGCCGGCAGGCTTTTGCTGGCGCGGGCGCCGAGCAGCTTCAGTTGCTCGGTACGGCTCACCAGGTTTCCGCGTCCGTCGGTCAGCTTGTTGCGCGCTGCACTGTAGGCTTTATCCAGCTGCTGCAGGCGGTTGCCTACCTCGTCCAGGTCCTGGATAAACAGCACGAACTTGTCGTACAGCCAACCGGCGCGCTCGGCAATTTCCCGGGCGTTCTGGCTTTGCCGTTCCTGTTTCCACAGGCTGTCGATCACCCGCAAGGTGGCCAACAGCGTGGTCGGGCTGACGATCACGATGTTGCGGTCGAAGGCTTCCTGGAACAGGTTCGGCTCGGCTTGAAGCGCCGCCGAAAATGCGGCTTCAATGGGCACGAACAGCAGCACGAAATCCAGGCTGTGCAGGCCTTCCAGACGTTTGTAGTCCTTGCCGGCCAGGCCTTTGACGTGGTTGCGCAAGGACAGTACGTGCTGCTTGAGGGCTGCCTGGCCGATCGCCTGGTCGTCCTCGGCGACGTACTGTTGATAGGCGGTCAGGCTGACCTTGGAGTCCACCACTACCTGCTTGTCCCCCGGCAGCATGATCAACACGTCGGGCTGGAAGCGTTCGCCGTCCGGGCCTTTGAGGTTGACCTGGGTCTGGTACTCGCGGCCCTTTTCCAGACCGGCATGTTCCAGCACCCGCTCCAGGATCAACTCGCCCCAGTTGCCCTGGGTTTTCTGGCCCTTGAGGGCGCGGGTCAGGTTGGTGGCTTCATCGGACAGGCGCAGGTTCAGCTGTTGCAGGCGCTCCAGCTCCTTGGCCAGGGAGAACCGCTCGCGGGCTTCGCTCTGGTAGCTTTCTTCGACGCGCTTTTCGAACGACTGGATGCGCTCCTTGAGCGGGTCGAGCAATTGGCCGAGGCGCTGCTGGCTGGTTTCGGCGAAGCGTTGCTCGCGCTCGTCGAAGATCTTCCCGGCGAGTTCAGCGAACTGCGCGCGCAGCTCATCACGGGAACCTTGCAGGTCGCTGAGGCGTTGCTGATGGCTTTCCTGTTGCTCGCGAAGTTCGGCGCGCAGGGACGCGGACAAGGCATCCAGGCGGCGCAGTTCGGCTTCTTTGGCGGAACGGTCTAGGTTCCAGGCGTGGGCGGCGTCGCGGGCGTTGTCACGGTCGATCTGCAGCAGTTCGACTTCCCGGCGCACGGCGGCCAGATCAGCCTGTTTGGCAGCGTTGGCCTGGCTCAGGTCGCTGATTTCGTCACGGCTGGCGTCCAACTGCGCGGCGAGCCCTTCCTGGGCCAGTTGCGCGGTGGCCAGGCGCTCTTCGAGCAATTCCCAGCCGGCCATTCGCGCGCTCAGTCGGCGCTGAATCTGCCAGCACAGGCCCAACAGCGGCAATCCAGCAGCGGCGAGACCCAGCACAACACTGGTCCAGTCAAAAGCCATAGCGATTCCTGCCGTCACCCGAAAAGAAGAAGGTTAACCAAGCCAGCGCATTGAGGACAGCTCAGTCTTCGATCTGGCCCAGTTCACGCTGGGCGATGCGGTCGCCGGCGCGGGCGGCCTGGCGCAGCAGTTCGTGGCCGATACGGCGGTCGCGGGCATTGCCGCACTCGCGGCACATCAACTGGCCCAGACGGCTTTGCGCCACCACCACGCCAGCACGAGCCGGTTGCTTGAGCAAATGCCCTGCAAAATGTTTGACGTTGGGGCTGTGGCCCAGGCGCGGGCTGTCGAGCAACCACAAGGCAACTTTCAGGGAAAAACGCTTGGGTGCGGTAACAACCTGAGGGCTGTCGGTAACAGAAGGTGATACTGAGCGAAACTTCATAAAGCACTGTGGGACAGAACGGAAGGCGCGCCACTCTACTCTTTTTTTCGTACAGGTAAAGCTGAAAAAAGCCTGCACGCCCGTTCTAGAGCAAGCGCTTGGGACAATCCACAGAAGCTGTGGATAACTCAGTGGACAACCGTTCTGTAAGTCCCGCAAAGGCCCATGGAACGGGGGCCGCAGTCAAACTGACGATTTTTTCACCAATAAAAAAAAGCTCGATTTTTCATTGACTTAAATTTTAGTTGCAGGCACCCGGGCGCTTTGCGGGGCGTATGTCAGTTCAGTTACACAGGGCGCCACCAATGTGCACAACTACCCACTCGCCGGTTATATCAACAGCGTTTTTTGCTCAGGCAGCGGCTAAGGAATGTTACCGCAGGCCCAGGACCCGAAAAGTTTTTTGCCTATCACACTTCCTTTCATCGTTTCAATCCGTTACTATCCGCGGCGTTAGTACCAAGCTGAAAGTCAATTCTGGTCGAACAACTCCCTCACGGCACCGCCGACAAAAAGGGATCGACCACCTCGATGGTTTCCAGGTATCACTTGCGACGACACGGCCTTTGAACAATGCAAAGGGTGTCGCGAAGTTTCCATACTCTGAAAGAACCAACCTGCAAATTGATCAGGATCTTCACCCCGGGCCCAGAACCTTTGCCCCTGTTGTGTTGCCTGCCCTCCTAAGTACCTACCTGCCAGCCCAAGCGCGCCAACTTAATAGCGCTTCAAACTGGCTGCTTTGTTCCAGTCGGGTTCTTCGTTCGATCAATGGTGATCAACGTCACTGGAACGTTTTAACGTTGCACGGTTCTTAACCGTGTCATTTGTAGGAACACCAATAATATGTCCACTCAAATCCACACTCAGGATGCCATTCGCACCCTCACCAACGCTTTTGCACCAATGAACTGCCTGATCATGGCCGCTCGCAAAGGCTGCTTCAGCTTTACCCTGGTCAACGAACACGGCATCGCTCGTCACAGCGAACGCCTGTACCCCGATCAATACTCCAGCGCAGAACCGCTGCAGGCCGTGATCGATCGTACTCGCCAGGCACTGGTTGCCTGATCGACCCGAATCGCTGAAACACAAAAACCCCGGTTAAAACCCGGGGTTTTTTATTGCCTGAAATTCAGGCGCGCTAAGTTTAAATTGATATAAACGATATAACTAAATGATAAAAATATTTTAAAAACAGTCCTTTACATCGTAAATATGACACTACACTTCAACTCAAGCGGCATGATCCGCTTCCGGCGGACCTGAGATCCGATTCACCGCTGCCAAGCCCTCGCTCAGGTATCGCCGATTAATTTCATGGATTGAGGCATTTATGGGCATCGCCGCCAGCGAATTGTGTCGTTATGTGATCCGGCCCACCCTGCTTTACCTGGGTCGCCATAACCAGACGGCTGAATCCCTGCTGCTGGGCATCGCCGCCAGCCAGTCGGCGCTCGGCTCAGCCCTGCACGACCGCCGCGGCCATGGCCTCTACAGTATCACCGAGCCGCGCCATCGCGCGCTGTGGGATAACTACCTGGCGCTGGACCCCGAGCGCGCCAGCCTGGTACGCGGACTCGCCAGCCAGCATGCCTTCCTCAGCGGGCCGCAGCTTGAGCTGACGGTCAACCTGCGTTACGCCACCGCCATCGCCTGGCTGCTGGTGGAACAACACCGCCCACACCTGCCACCGGCCGACGACGTATTGGCGATGGCACGTATCTGGAAAGAAATATTTCACCCTCAAGGCCGGCTCCGGGATTTCACCCAGGCCTGGCAAACCTGTGTTTCACCCATGAATCACGTCGTCTGTTGACCGGGCGATTTGCAAGATTCGGCTAAAAACGTTGATTTTGGTCGGATTGTCCTACAAAACCGCTCTATCTCCTGTGTTTGAGCCTATAGCGCAAACATAAATTTATTGTTACTTTCCGCAGCGGTGATCACCACGGAGTTCTAATAATGAAAAAAGTAATGCTCAAGACGACACTTAGCCTCGCCGTTGCAATGGCATCCTCCCACGTGTTCGCGAGCGGCTTCGCCCTCAACGAACAAGACGTTGCCGGGATGGGTACCGGTTTTGCGGGACGTTCTTCATCTGCCGATAACGCAAGCACTGTTTATGGCAACCCTGCCGGTATGGCTCGCCTTGAAGGCCAGCAAATCACGGGTGGTGTTGCAGCCATCGATGCCTCGACCGACATCAAAGATGCCGGCGGCCGTTCCAGGGGCACCAACAAAGGCGACATGGTGCCCTTCACCGGCGTACCGTTCGGCTTCTACACCAACAAACTCAACGATCAGTGGGCTGTCGGCTTTGGCGTTTACGCACCGTTCGGCCTGGTGACTGATTATGAACGCGGCTTCCAGGGCAGCGGGTTCGGCAGCTACAGCAAAGTATCTGTAATCACTCTGCAGCCAACGGTCAGCTACGCATTCAACGACCGGGTTTCCATCGGTTTCGGTCCTACCATCAACCGGATCTCCGGCAAGCTGGAGTCCGAACTGACCCTGAACCCTGCCGTGCCTTCGACCAACGTCACGATCAAGGGCGACGATACCGCCATTGGTTTCAACGTCGGCGTACTGGTACAGGCCACCGATACCACGCGCGTCGGCCTGACCTACCACTCCAAGGTCAGCTACAAGCTTGACGGCCACACCGAGGTGACAGCGCCTGCCCCGACTGCCGGTGCCATTGGCAGTGGCCGCTACGACGCCTCGCTGAGCATCGACACGCCAGAATCTTACGACCTGTCGGTAACCCAGGACCTGACTGACGCCTGGAAACTCTATGGCGGTGCGACCTGGACCCGCTGGAGCCGCCTGAAAGACATCACTGTCAAGAACCAGGGTGTAACGGGCGCCAACGGCTTCCTCGCACCGTCGGTCATCGGCACTATCACTGAACCTCAGAACTGGCACGACACCTGGGCCTACGCCCTTGGTACTTCGTACCAGGTCACCAAGCAAGTGGTACTGCGTACCGGCCTGACTTTCGACCAGTCGCCAACCAACAACACTGACCGTTCCCCACGTATTCCTACTGGCGACCGGACCATCTTCAGTGTGGGCCTGGGTTATGCGGTGATGGATAACATGACTGTCGACCTGGCTTATTCCTACCTCAAGGAAGAGCCGGTCAAAGTCAACAAGTCCAATGCACTGGGTTCCTACAGCGCCAAGTACGAAAACAGCGCCAACGGTTTCGGCCTGGGTGTGACGTACAAGTTCTGATGTAAAGCGACATAAAAAAGCCCCGCACTCTTGCAAAAGAGGCGGGGCTTTTTAGTGGGTGCCCATCAGGGTTTCGAAGCCAGCGCCTCTTCCACCGCCTTGATCAGGTCCGCGCTATCCGGCTTGGTCAGGCTGGAGAAGTTGGCGATCACCTTGCCCTGGCGGTCCACCACGTACTTATAGAAATTCCACTTCGGCGCACTGCTCTGCTGCGCCAGGATCTTGAACAGATGCACCGCGTCCGGGCCCTTGACCTTCTGTGGTTCGGTCATGGTGAAGGTCACGCCGTAATTAACGTAACAAACCTTGGCAGTTTCCTCCCCGGTCTTGGCTTCCTGCTTGAAGTCATCGGACGGCACGCCAATCACTTCCAGCCCCTGGCCCTTGTAGCGCTGGTACAACGCTTCAAGCCCTTTGAACTGCGGCGCAAACCCGCAGAAGCTGGCGGTGTTGACGATCAGCAGCGGCTTGCCGGCAAAGCGCTGGCACAGGTCGATGGATTCCTTGGCGCGCAGCTTGGGCAACTGGCCTTCAAGCAACGGCGGGCAATCGGCAGCCATGGCTACACCGCCAAAAGCCACCATCAGAGCGGGTACTGCGAACCAGCGCATCTGCATGTGAGGTGTCCTTGAAAAGTCTCAGACACAGAACTTAACAGATCGCCATGCCCAACTGCATCAATGCCAGGCCGCCCTGTTGCCAGCCCCACCACGCCAGCAGCAGCAAGAGTCCTGCTCCTGCTGCGCCGAGCCAATGCCAGGTCGAATTCATGCCACCCCCATTTGCGCCTGCAAACGTGCCACCGGGCGCTCGCGCACCGGCCAGTTCAGCGCCGCTGCCACCAGGCTCAGGACGATTGCCACCTGCCAGATCAAATCGTAGCTGCCGGTTCGATCATAGACCACCCCGCCCAACCAGCCGCCGAGGAACGAGCCCAGTTGATGGAACAGGAACACGATCCCACCGAGCATGGAAAGGTTTCTGACACCAAACAAGGTCGCGACCGTGCCGTTGGTCAGTGGCACCGTGGACAGCCACAGGAAGCCCATCGCCATGCCGAACAGGTAGGCGCTGGTCTGCGTCACCGGCGCCCACAGGAAGATCACGATCACCACCGCCCGCAGCAGGTACAAACCGGTCAACAAACGGGGTTTGGACATGCGCCCGCCGAGCCATCCGGCGGTATAGGTGCCAAAGATATTGAACAGGCCGATCAATGCCAGCACGGTCGTTCCCACCGAGGCCGGCAAGTGCTGGTCCACCAGGTACGACGGCAAGTGCACGCCGATAAACACCACCTGGAAACCGCAGACAAAAAAGCCGAACGCCAGCAGCCAGAACCCTGAATGGGAGCAGGCCTCACCCAAGGCTTCGCGCAAGGTCTGCTGGCCAGCCACCGCAGGCAACGGTCGGTCCTTGAGCATGGTCACCAACGGCACGATCAGCGCCACCATCAGGCCCAGCACCAGCAACGCGGCGGACCAGCCAAGCCAGCCGATCAAACCGAGGGTGCCCGGCAACATGGCGAACTGGCCGAACGAGCCGGCGGCGCTGGCGATACCCATGGCCATGCTGCGTTTTTCCGGCGCCACGGCACGCCCCACCACCCCGAGGATCACCGAGAACGAAGTACCCGACAGGCCAATGCCGATCAGCAACCCGGCACTCAGGGACAGCGACCACGCTGAATCCGAAAGGCCCATGAACACCAGGCCCAGCGCGTAGAGCACGCCACCGATCATCACCACCTTGGCCGCACCGAAGCGGTCGGCCAGGGCGCCGGTAAATGGCTGTGCCAGGCCCCAGATCAGGTTTTGCAGGGCGATGGCAAAGGCAAAGGTTTCACGGCCCCAGCCGAATTCGGCACTCATGGGCGCCAGGAACAGGCCGAAGCCATGTCGCACGCCGAGGGACAACGCGAGGATCAGCGCACTCCCCACAAGAATCCAGCCGCTGGTGCGCCACATCGAGGTCATTTCTTATTCTCCGTTCGCGGGTATATACCCGCTTATCTTCGAACAAACTCGCGTCAAGCGAGTTCATCCAGCAAGGCCAACAGGGTTTCGCGCTTTTCGGCGCCCAACTTATCAATCAATTTCTGCTGCGCCGCTTCCCAGGCCGGCAATGCGGCGGCGAGCCGTTCGATACCCGCCTCGGTCAGCAAGACCAGGCGGTTGCGCAAGTCATCGCCCTCCACCAACTGCACCAAGCCCTCGCCTTCCAGCACCCGCAGGTTGCGCCCCAGTGTGCTGCGATCCAGGCCCATGGCGTCGGCCAGGCTGGAAATGCTCGGTTGATCGAGGCGCTGCAGATTACACAGCAAAGAATACTGGGCAACGTTGATCCCGAAGCCGTCGAGAGCGCCGTCGTAATGCCTGCTGACGCCACGAGCGGCGCGACGCAGGTTTGTGCATAAACATTGGGAGGCAAGCATGGAGCGTGTATATACCCGGGATTAATGAAATGCAAGAAAGTGTTACAACACCAGACTGATCAACACCGCCACTTCCAGCAGCTCCAACAGCGCGCCGGCGGTGTCGCCGGTGGTGCCGCCGAGGCGATTGACCATCAATTGGCGCAAGCCGATAAAACAAAGGGCAGCCACCAGCACGGCAATCCCGCCACTGAAACCGCCGATCAAGATACACGCCAGGCCGCTGAGGATCAGCACCTGTTGGCCGACGATCCGTGGCAAATGATCCGCCAGGGCCTGCCCCAACCCACCGGCGCGCACATAGCGCGTGGTGAGAAACAGCGCCAGCATCGAAGCGCGGCCAATCAACGGTGCGAGGATCAGCGCGGCGCCGTTGTGCTGCTCGATCAATGCCACCAGCGCGGTGAATTTGAGCAGCAACACCAGGCCCAGGGTGACCACCGCGATCGGGCCGCTGCGCGGGTCTTTCATGATGGTCAGGGTGCGCTCGCGGTCACCGAAGCCACCGAGCCAGGCGTCGGCGCTGTCGGCCAGGCCGTCCAGGTGCAGGCCGCCACTGAGCAACACCCACGCGGTCAACAGCAGCGCGGCGTGCAGCAGCAATGGCGCGCCCATCAACACGGCGTTCAAGCCCCACAGCAGTAGCCCGAACAGCAGCCCCACCACCGGATAAAACAGCAACGAACGCCCCAGTTCCTGGGGCTGCGGCATGCCCGGCAAGCGAATCGGCAGGCTGCTGAGAAACTGCAAGGCGATCCAGAACGGCAACATGCTCAGCGTCCTTCCCTTAATACGCCATCCGCCTCGACCTGCAGGCTGAACAGGCCACCATGGCCGACTTCGACATTCAACAGTTGCTCACGCGGCAGGCCTCGCGCCTGGGCCAGCAGCAAACGCATGACTCCACCATGGCTGATCAGCAGCACTCGCTGGCCGGCATAAGCTTGATACAAGCGGCCGACAGCCCCCAAAACACGCGCGGAAAACTGTGAAACCGGCTCGCCCTGCGGCGGCGTGAAACTGTAGGGATCAGCCCAGAACAGGCCCAGCGCGTCGGCGTCGGTTTCCATCAAGGCTGCAGCGCTCTGCCCTTCCCAGGCGCCGAAGTGCAGTTCCTGCAGATCCTTTTCGAGGGTGACCGGCAGGTTCAGGCGCGTGCCCAACTCCTCGGCAAACCGCGCACAACGTTGCAGCGGCGAACTGACCAGACGCTCCCAAGGGCCCTGCGCCACCACCGCCTCACGCATCTGCTCCCAGCCCTTGGCCGTGAGCGCATCGTCCAGGCTGCCGCGCAAGCCGCCGCCCAGTTCGGTTTCGCCGTGGCGCAGCAGGTCCAGGCGCAAAGTCATGCCGGGCGATCCGCTACGGCTGCTTCGGCGAAGGTCGCCATCTGCCCGTGCAGCGCGCAGGCCAGGCGCAGCAACGGCACAGCGAGCGCGGCGCCACTGCCTTCACCCAGGCGCAGCCCGAGTTCCAGCAAAGGCTCGGCGTTGAGGCTTTGCAGCACGTGACGATGGCCGGGCTCGGCACCGCGGTGGCCGAACAGCAGCCATTCACGACAGCCGGGGTTCAGGCGCGTCGCGACCAAGGCGGCGACGGTGCATATAAAACCGTCCACCAGCACCACGACACCTTCTTGGGCACAGGCCAGATAGGCACCGACCAGTGCGGCAATCTCAAAGCCGCCGAGGTTGAACAGGGTTTTCAGTGCGTCGTCGCGGTCGCTGGCGTGCAGCGCAAGGGCGCGCTCGATGACGGCGACCTTATGGCTGACACCCTGGGCGTTCAGGCCGGTGCCGGGGCCGGTCAAGTCACTGACCTGGCAATCCAGCAGCGCGCAGGCCAGGGCACTGGCGGCGGTGGTGTTGCCAATGCCCATTTCGCCGCCGATAAACAGTTGCGCACCGCTGGTGATAGCGCGGTGCACGCTGTCGCGGCCGGCTTGCAGGGCCAGTTGGCCCTGGGCTTCGGTCATTGCCGGGCCGTTGACGAAGTTGGCGGTGCCGAGACCGATATTCAGGTGGCGGACGCCCGGCAGGTTCAACGTCGGGGTGATGGTGCCGAGGTCGACCACTTCCAGCTTGGCGTCGAGTTGGCGCGCAAGCACGCTGATGGCGGCGCCACCGGTGACGAAGTTGTGAAGCATCTGGCCGGTGACTTCCTGGGGGAAGGCGGAGACACCCTCGGCGACGACGCCGTGGTCGCCGGCGAAGATCGCGATCCACAGGTGGTCGACGCTGGGTTTGACCTGGCCCTGGAGGCCGGCCAGTTGGACGGCCACGGCTTCCAGCCGGCCGAGGGAGCCGGCGGGCTTGGTCAGTTGCTGCTGGCGGGCCAGGGCTTGTTCGTGGGCTTGGGTGTCGATCGTTTTGCAGGGGTTGAGCCACCAGGTGTCGGTCATAACGCAGTACCTTTCAAAGTCAGGGGCAGGCCGGCGACGGTCAGGACAACGCGCTGACAACGTTCGGCCAAGGCTTGATGCAGCCAACCGGCTTCATCGACATAGCGGCGAGTCAATTCGCCCAGCGGGACGACACCCATTCCGGTCTCGTTGCTGACAAAAATGATTTCTCCCGGGAGGGTGGCCAGGGTTTGTAGCAGGGCCTCGCGCTCGTGGTTGAGACGGTCGGGGTCTTCGAGCATCAGCAGGTTGGTGAGCCATAAGGTCAGGCAGTCGACCAGCAGGCAATGGTTCGGGGTGGCGTTTTCCTTGAGGACACGGGCCAGTTCGACGGGCTCTTCGATCAGGCCCCATTCGGATGGGCGGCGTTCGCGGTGGTGGGCGACGCGTGCGGTCATTTCGCCGTCCAGGGGTTGGCTGGTCGCTATGTAGGTGACGCTTAGGCCGCTGTCGGTGGCGAGTTTTTCAGCCAGGCGGCTTTTGCCGGAGCGGGCGCCGCCGAGGATCAACTGGAGCATGGGGTGTGCCTCTGTTTTTGACGGTGTGTATATCCGTTATTTCGGTAACGGCGGCTTATGGTTCCGCTCTTACAGCGGCTCACTTTTGAAAAGCGCAAAAGTAAGCAAAACGCTCTTGCCCCACCACTCG
>NZ_JBYSWF010000041.1:0-64628 GCF_058780865.1 Pseudomonas sp. GP01-A4 | reverse complement strand
CCGCTGGGCTGCGCAGCGGCCCCAAAATCCTGGGAGCGCTTCGCACTCCAGCGGGAGCAAGCTCCCTCGCCACAGGGGAATGTTTGTCTGTTTCATGGGGCACAGTTGCTGCCTATTGAGATCGTTCCCACGCTCTGCGTGGGAATGCCGCTCTGGACGCTCTGCGTCCGCTCTTAAAATCGTGACGCAGAGCGTCACCGGATGCATTCCCACGCAGAGCGTGGGAACGATCACACTCACCATTTTTTGCCTGAAAGCTGCGCGGCCACAGGCGTCATTCAGGAATGTCATTGGCCATGAGTTCGTCTTTTTCATTGTTTCGCACCTGGAATGTCCAGCACTTGCCATCGACGCCGGCGGCGTTTGTGCGGCATTTCATCGGGCATTTCAAAGGTTGGTACCTGGCTATCCTGCTGCTGCAGATCGCCGCGGTGGTGTGTTCGATTCTGACGCCCTGGGGGCTGGGGCAGATCACCCGCACCGTGAGCAACGGGCTGGAAGCGGAGCGTGCCTTTGAAGTGCTGCAATGGCCACTGACACTGCTAAGCGCGCTACTGGTGTGCCAGGTACTGTTTACCCGTGCATCGGCAGGCTGCCATATCCACGTCTTGCCGTTGCAGCGGCGCACGGTGACGCATGTGGTGTTCGCCTATCTGCAGCAGCACTCCCATCGTTTCATCAGCAATGAGTTCGCCGGGGCACTGGCGCATCGGGTGGCGGAAATTACCCTGGGCGTGAATCAGACCCTGAGCATCTTGTTGTTCGACCTGATCCCGCTGCTGGTGACGCTGAGCCTGGCCACGGCCTTGCTATGGACCGCATCGCCGTTGTTGGCGTTGTTCATGGCGGGTTGGTCGGTGGCGTTTATCGCTATCTGCTACGTCCTCGCACGCCGCAGTCATCCTCTGGCGCAACAGTATTCGGCAGCGCGCAGCACCAGCACCGGCAAAGTGGTGGATGCGGTCTCCAACCTGGCCAATATCCGCCTGTTTGCGCGCCATGCGTTCGAGCACAGTTACCTCGGCACTTTCCTCGACAAGGAGGTGGCGGCTGCCTACCGATCCCTGGGGTATATGGAGAAAATTCGCTGGTTCCAGGCTTCCTGTGGCGTAGTGCTTAAGCTCGGCTTGTTATTGCTGGCGCTCTACCTGTGGCGCAGCCACCGTATCGACATTGCTGCGTTTGTCATGTCCACCAGCCTTTCGTTGTTGATCATCAGCGATGTGGAAAACCTGTCGCGACGCTTTCTCGAATTCTTCGAAGCCACCGGCAATATCGCCAACGGTGTGCGCACCCTGATCCGCCCCCATGAAGTCATCGACCAACCCGGCGCCAAGGCGCTGATGGTCAAGCGCGGCGATATCGAGTTTCGCGATGTCGGCTTCAGCTATGGCGGTGACCGTTCGATTTTCGAACACCTGAATATCGTCATCCCCGCCGGCCAGAAAGTCGGCCTGGTGGGTGCTTCGGGCTCCGGCAAGTCGACCCTGCTGAGCTTGCTCCTGCGTCTCTACGACGTGCAGCAAGGCCAGGTGCTGGTGGACGGCAAGGACGTGCGCGAGGTGACCCAGCATTCGCTGCACCAGCAGATCGGCCTGATTCCCCAGGAGCCGGGCCTGTTCCACCGCAGCATTCGCGAAAATATCCATTACGGCCGCCTGGATGCCTCGATGGACGAGGTCGCCGAGGCGATCCACCGCGCCGGCGCCAGTGAATTTATCGACAGCATGGAACACGGCTACGAATCGCTGGTGGGCGAGCGTGGGGTCAAATTGTCCGGCGGCCAGCGCCAGCGCATTGCGATTGCCCGGGTGTTGCTGAAAAACGCGCCGATCCTGGTGATGGACGAAGCCACTTCCAGCCTGGACTCGATCACCGAGCGCTTTATCCAGGACAAGCTCGACGAAATCATGGAAGACAAGACCGTGCTGGTGGTCGCGCATCGGCTGTCCACCGTGGCCCACCTGGACCGGATCCTGGTGTTCGACAATGGCCGGGTGATCGAGGACGGCAGCCACGAACAGTTGCTGCGCCAGGGCGGGCAATATGCGCGGTTGTGGAGTCGCCAGTTCAGCGATGCGCTGGATGAAGCGGTGGTGTGACCAAGCGGCGTACCGGGTACGCCGCGCAGTCAGGTTCAGATCGAGAGGTGCAGCACCCTGTCATCCTTGGCACCGGCCAGCGGGCGGCGCTTGTTGACCTTCAGCTCACCGAGGTTGATCAGCAAGGTGCGGGTCACGTTGCGGCTCAGCCCCAGCAACTCGGCGGTGTGCACCTGGTTGTGCTGGCACAGCCGGTAGGCGGCGGTGAGCAGGCTGCGTTCCACCTGTTCGTGGAGGTTTTCTATCTGCTCCTCGAACAGCCTCTGGAAGGCCTGGTCGAGCAGGTCATGGGCGGTGGTGCTGTCTTCCTGGCGTTCGATACGCAGGTTGGACATGCGCAGGTCATCGGCCTGGATCACGCCGTCGCGGCAGATCAGCAGGGTGTGGTGGATGACGTTTTCCAGCTCGCGGATATTCCCCGGCCAACTGTAGGTGGCCAGGCGTTGCTCGGCTTCCTTGCTCAAGATGATCTCGCCATAGCCGAGGCGGCGGGTGTAGGTGTCGATGAAGTACTGCACCAGCGGCAGGATATCGCCGGGGCGATCCCGCAGCGGGCTGAGTTCCAGGTTGACCACGTTCAGGCGGTAGAACAGGTCCTCGCGGAAATGCCCGGCGTTGATGGCTTTTTCCAGCTGCACGTTGGTCGCCGCCAGCACCCGCACATTGATCGGAATGCTTTTGCGCGAACCCAGGCGCACTACTTCACGCTCCTGCAATACCCGCAGCAGCTTGACCTGGATCGACATGGGCAGGTCGCCGATTTCATCGAGGAACAGCGTGCCGCCGTTGGCTTCTTCAAACCAGCCGGCCTTGGCACCGAGGGCACCGGTGAACGCGCCTTTCTCGTGGCCGAACAGCTCGGCTTCCACCAGTGATTCGGAGAACGCACCGCAATTCACCGCCACGAATGGCTGCTCCTTGCGGCCACTGAGGTTGTGGATATGCCGTGCGACCAACTCTTTGCCGGTGCCGGTTTCACCGATGATCAGCACGCTGGCTTCGCTCGGCGCGACTTGTTGCACATGCTTGAGCAAGGCCTTGGACCTGGGGTCTTCAAACACCTGCGCGGTGGCGCGGATGGAGGTGGCAAGGGCGGGCGAGGGCGGTAGGGTCAGCAGTTGCATGGTTATCCCTTTGAATAAAAGATCAGGAATAAAACGTCGGGATGGGCGCGGTACCGTTCAGTGCCCACTCGCCCAGTTCATGAAGTTTGTAGTCCAGCGGGTCATGCAGGCTCTGGGTGCGCAAGTTGCGCCAGTGCCTGTCGAGGGCCACCGAGGCGTTGGTCGCCCGTGCGCCGGTGACCTCGAAGACCTTGCTACACAACTCCAGGCCATTGCGGCTGGCGGCGACTTTGGCGGTGGCGATGGCAATCGCCGTTTCGCCGCGTTCCTCGCTGGTCAGGGCCGAGCCCTTGGCCCATGCCGCGTCCAGCACCTGGCCTGCGCGCTCCACCAGCAGGCGGGTGCTTTGCAGCGCCACCCAGAAATCGCCGTAGTGGCTGAGGATGTAAGGGTCCTGGGTGCTGTGGCTGGCGCTGGAACGGAACCACGGGCGGGCTTCTTCCAGGGTGTATTGGCGCGCTTCTTCGAACGCGCCTTCGGCGATGCCGAGGAAGATATTCGCGAAGTGCAGTTGCGCAATCAGCGGGCGCAGGCAGGCGAACGGAGTACTCAGGGGGCCCGGGTCCAGCAACAGGTCGGACTCTTCCACGCGCACGCGCTTGAAGGTCACGCTGCCGCTGTCGGTCTGGCGCTGGCCCATGTTGTTCCAGTCGTTGTGCAGGATGATCCCGCTGCGGGCGCTGGGAATCGCCGCGATCAGCAACTTGCCGCCGGCGCTTTCATCGATGGCCGAGGCGATCAGCATTTCCGAGTCGTTGGCCCCGGAGCAGAAGTTCTTCTGTCCCGAGAATTCCCGCCAGCCCGTGTGGCGCTTGACCACCGTGCGGGTGTCCAGGGGGTTCAGGGTGTTGCCCCAGAACCAGTTGTTGCTGGCCGTCAGGCTGAACCAGGTTTGCCATTGTGCGGGCGTGGCGAATAACCGGACGGTGGCGAGCATCAGGTGATGAAAGCCGAATACGTGGGCGATGGAGCTGTCGACCCGGGCGAATTCGCGCACCACCTCGAAGGTTTCCGACCAGTTGGCGTCCAACCCGCCGAATTGCCCGGGGATGCTCAGGGACAACAGGCCGCTGCTGCGCAGTTTGTCGCGTTCGGCCTTGGGCGTACCGCCGCTGGCGTCGCGGTCGACGGCGGTGCGCGCGAACTCGGTCGCCAGGTCACGGGCAATCTCCAGTGGCGTCCTGCGGGTGCAGAGTAAGTTGACCGTCACGCGTGAATACCTCGTTGCTTAAGTCGAGAATGCTCGAGCTGATTTGTTTCAACAGGCAATGGATAGAGCAAGACCCATACCAAGTAACAATAAGCCGATAACTTGCGACTTCTTACGGGGATGCAGGCGCGGACAGTGTCGAATACGCAACTTTTGTTGGAGGGCTGTTGGGATTTGCACAGTTGCGTCCTGTGCCCGCAGGGCGGGGCTTTCGTTATGCTTTTATTGCTTGAGCATATAAGTGTTTGTGGGTGGTTTTTGTATTGTCCGGAATCGAACATTTCACCAGCAAAGTGTTGCACTTGTGGCGATTAATAAGAGTGGCAGGCCAGTGTTTATTGAGGCTTGGACGTGGCATGAACCCTGCAAAGTTGGAAACAGAGCGCGACTATACGAATAGATGCTCCAACTAATTCGAGACCCCAGGAGTATTTAATTCATGCGGCAACTGTTTGAACCTCGCGCTCGTCGTTTTGAGTCACTGGCCACCGCGTCCAGCCTTGGCGTGCTGTTGATGTTGATACACGGCGCGGCCTTTGCCGCCCAGGCGGACCCGACCCTGGCCACGGTAGTGGTCACCGGTGCCGAAGCCACCGAAGCGCAAAAGGCCGAGAAGCAACTGTCCAAGGTGCCCGGCAAAACCGCAGTGATCGACAACCGCAAGATCGAACAGGGCCGCGCGGCGAACGCCGAGGACGTGCTGGCGTTGCAGCCGGGCGTATTCGCCCAAGCCACCAGCGGCTCGGGCGCGAACAAGATTTCGATCCGCGGTTCGGGCCTCAACACCTTCTATCAAGGCTATGTGCTGGGGATCAAATTCCTCTATGACGGCCTGCCGTTGACCGGCCCGGGCGGCACCCAGGAAGACATGCTGGACATGGCTTCCGTGGACCACACCGAGGTGCTCTATGGCGCCAACGCCTTCCGTTATTCGGCCTTGTCCCTGGGCGGCGCGATCAACTTCGTGAGCAAGACCGGCCGCACCGATCCGGGCAACTACGCGCGTTTCGAAGCCGGCAGCTTCGGCTATCGCAAGGAGCAACTGAGCACCGGTGGCGTGGACGGCGACAATGACTATTACGTCAGCATCCAGCACAACGAGCGTGACGGTTACCAGGACAACACACCGAACAAGGGGCAGGGGATCGTTGCCAACTTCGGCCACGTGTTCAGCCCGCAACTGGAGACGCGCTTCTACATTCGCTACAAGGAAGAAACCCTTAGCCAGGGCAACACCCTGACCAAATACCAGCTCAAGCATGACCCCACGAGCAACCTCGTGCCCATCGGGCGCAAGAAGGACGGCTCGACCCTGCTGGGCAGCACCACCACCTACACCTTCGACGACAATGCCAAGCTCGAAGTCGGCCTGGGCTACAACGATTACCCGCTGGACAACGGCTGGCGCTATTCGCCAACACCACAGGAATGGCGCTCCCAGGACGTCAACCTGACCTTGCGCTACCTGCGCACCGCCGACACCTTCTTCGGCCTGCGCAGCGACAGCAGCGTGACCTTCAGCAATACGCTGGCGTACCTGGCCGATGTGAAATCCCACAGCAAGGCCACCGGCATCACCCAGCAGAAAACCAACTACACCGGCTCCCGGGACACCGTGTTTTCCCTTGGTAACGAACTGCAACTGAATGACCGCACGTGGCTGTCCACCGGCTTGTCATTGATTGATATCAAGCGCAAGGCGCAGATCGAATACAGCACCGCCACCAACACCAGCGCGTTCCCCAGTGGCGTTGAATACGACGAGACCGACGTCGCCCCGCGCATTGGCCTGCGCTATCAGTTGACTCCGGAATTCGAAGTGTTCGGCAACGTCAGCCGCTCGGTGGATCCACCGGTTACCTGGCAGCTGGGCAGCACCGGCACACCATACATCCGTGATGTGCGGCCGCAAAAAGCCAACACCGTGGAGTTCGGTATCCGCGGCGGCCACGGTATTTTTGACGGCAGCCTGACGGTCTACCGCTCGTGGGTGCAGAAAGAACTGCTGTCGGTGGTGGTACGCCAGGCGACGGCCACCCAGGACCAACTGGTGGCCACCTCCAACGGCAGCGCGACCATTCACCAGGGCATCGAAGCCGGCTTGAATGCGCAACTGTGGGACGGCGGCAATGGCGACACCGTGACCCTACGCCAGGCTTACACCTTCAACGACTTCCACTACCGCAACGATGCGGTGTTCGGCGACAACCAGCTGCCGGGCCTGCCGCGCCAGGTCTACCAGGCCGAGCTGGAATATCGCCAAGGCAGTGGTTTCTATGCGCAGCTCAACGCCCGGGCGGCGTCCAGTTATTACGTCGACTTTGCCAACTCCCTGAGTGCGCCGTCGTATACGTTGTGGGGGGCCAAGGTGGGCTACGAGGCCCCTAGCAAGAAGTGGGAAGTGTTCGTCGATGCACGCAATCTGACCAACAAGCGCTATGCCACGGCCACCAACACCGCGTACGACGCCAAGGGCCAGGACTCGGCCAACTTCTATGTGGGGGATGCGTTCAACGTGACCACGGGGGTTTCGTTTCACTTTTGATCGCAGCACAACGACCTGACAAGCAAAGCAAATCCAGTGTGGGAGCTGTCGAGCTTTAGCGAGGCTGCGATGGCATCACCTCGGTGTACCTGAAGCACCGAGGTGCCTGCATCGCAGGCAAGCCAGCTCCCACACTGGATTTTTGTAGCAGCTGGAAATTTAGTTCTGCGGCCGCTGTTTGGTCGAGTCCAGCTCGGCCTTTTTACCGGTGCTGATCTCGGTGATCTGCGCCGACTTGGCGATCGCGAAATCAAAGGTGTCCTGCATCTTGGCGATGGCATCGGTCGCCGTGCCATTGAGCCCACCGTTGGCTGCCCAGTCGAAGTTCCACACCCCGGAAAAGTTATCGGCACCGGCCACATCATGGGTTTCGATCGCGGTGAACACGTCGGGATGGCGCTCCATGTACTGGGCCGCAGCGCTCACATCGGCCGGCACCTTGCCCGAGGCATTGCTGGCCAATTGCGAAAGCTCTTGCTTGGTGATGGCCGACTTGCCCGTTTGGCGCATGTAATCGGCGATGACCTTGCTCGACTTGGAAATATTCAACTTGTCGTCGAATACCGACGTCGAGGCTTTTTGAGTGGTCGGTCCGCCACCGGCGGGTGTTACGGTAGTAGACATCGGCGCTGCTCCCTCAATGAGTTGGATGACATCGAAGCCGACGTTAGCATGGGCAATTGGCCATTTATCACCGGCTTCACAACAATTCGCAGCGGCCGGAAAATTTCACAGCGTTTCACCTGCATCCAACTTGGCCAGCAGCCTCTGGCCCCGTTCCCACAGCGCGTCCTGCTTGGATTCAGGCATCCGGTCGAGATTTTTATAGAGCATGGCCATGCGCTGATTGCCCCGCAGCAGGTCGCCGTGGCGCATCAGGAAGTGCCAATAAAGCGCATTGAACGGGCAGGCATTGTCAGCGGTACTTTCAGTGACTTTGTACGCACAGTCGCGGCAGTAGTCCGACATGCGCTTTATGTATTGGCCGCTCGCGCAATAAGGTTTGGAACCCAGGTAACCGCCATCCGCATGCATGACCATGCCCAGGGTGTTGGGCAGCTCGACCCAGTCGAACGCGTCCATGTAGATCGCCAGGTACCACTCGCATATCTGGCTGGGCACGATGCCGGCCAGCAGGGCGAAATTGCCGGTGACCATCAGCCGCTGGATGTGATGGGCATAGGCATGTTTCAGGCTCTGGCCGATCGCCTGGCGCATGCAGTTCATTTGCGTCTCGCCCGTCCAGTAGAACTCCGGCAGCGGGCGGCTGTTGCCGAATGCATTGCCTGCGGCATAGTCGGGCATCTTCAGCCAGTACACGCCGCGTACATATTCACGCCAGCCAATCAGTTGGCGGATAAACCCTTCGGCAGCGTTCAGCCCGATGCTGCCCGACCAATAAGCCGCCTCCACATCGCTGCACAGCTGGCGCAGGTCCAGCAGGCCGATGTTCAGGGCTGCGCTGATACGGGCGTGAAACAGGAACGGCTCGTCGCTGGCCATGGCGTCCTGGTAATCACCGAATCCAGCCAGGCCATAATCCAGAAAGTAGTCCCAGAGGGCCTGCGCGTCGGCGTGGGTCACGGGGTAATCGAAGGTGTCGAGGGAACCGTAGTGGCTGCTGAAGTGTTTACCTACCAGCGCCAGCACGTTCTGGGTGATCGAGTCCGAGCTGAAGCGCGCCGGGTAGGGCGCCTTGGTGCCCTTGGGCAATGCCTTGCGGTTGTCGGCATCAAAGTTCCAGGCACCGCCCACTGGCGTACCGTCACCGTTGAGCAAGAGCCCGCTCTTGCGGCGCATCTCCCGGTAGAAGTACTCCATGCGCAGCTGTTTTTTACCGCTGGCCCAAGCGGCGAACGCGTCACGGCCGCACAGGAATCGGTGGTCGGCATGCCACTGGATCGGCAAACCGCAGTCCTTCAGGGATTGCTCAAGGCGCCAGTCACCGCATTCGGTCAGGTGTATTTCCCGGGGTTGCATCAGCGATTGCCAGCGCCTTAACTCGCCGGGCACCGAGCCGGTGTTTTGCGGATCGTCCAGGGGCACGTACTGCACCCGCAAGCCACGCTGCTGCAACGCCTGGGCAAAATGGCGCATGGCGCTGAAGACCAGGACGATTTTTTGTGGATGGTGGGGCACATGGCTGGCTTCCTCCATGACCTCGACCATCAAGACCGCATCGCGCTGGCTGTCCAGCCCATCCAATGAGGCCAGGTCAAACGACAACTGGTCGCCCAGCACCAGGCACAGGTTTCGAACTGCCTTGGTCACCACGGCGCTTCCAGGGAAAATGGCGTTCGCAGTGGCTCGATAGCGCCTTCTCGCCGGCCGCACATTTCGTCATGCACGCACTGATGCACCAGGGTGCAGGGAAACGCAGGGACTGCCTGCAACACGTCACGCAGGTGATTGACCGAGCGAAAGTGCAGGGGCTTCGCCGACTCGTCCAGCAGCGTGAACTGGCCGTGGTCCAGCGTTACGCGCGCCAGATAGAAACCACCTTCCAGCGACAGCAGTTCCATTTCGCGTACAGCGCCTTGGGTGGCCAGTTTGGTCAGGGCTTGCAGGTTCATGGTTCACTCCTTACCGGTCAGGGTTGTGAAGACTGGCGACGGAAGAACAACGTCACCTGGCCGACTTCCACACCCAACTTGGACATGCTGGAGCGGTTGATCAACGTGTCTTCGTCCATCAGGTACATCCAATCGTCGAGGCTCACTTCGTAGACGGATCCATCAACCGGCAGGTTCAGGACGTAGCGCCAGCGCAGTGCGTTGCCCGCCACTTCGCCCCTGGCCTCGCCCACCACATCACCGGCCCGTCCGCGCCAGTGGGTGGGGCCGTCCGGGGTGAGGGTCCAGACACGTTGCTGGCGAGTACCATCGCTGTATAGAAAGCGCTCATCGAGAATCAGGCTTTCACCCTCGCGGCGGCTGGCGATATTCACCTCGAAACGCTTGGCCACTTCACCCGAGCGTTTCTCGAAGATGCCCCAGGCCTTGACGGGCTTGCTGAAGAAGCTCACCAGGTCCAGTTGCGGTTGCTGGTCGGCATAGTGTTTTACATCCACGCTGCCACAACTGCTCAGGCCCAACATCAGGGCCAGCGAAACCAATAGACGGGTCATTGCGGTTCTCCCCGAGAGGGCTTGATACTGCTGATACTTGTACAAAATAATAAATTTGTACAGGTATTTAGCGCATCACCAGGATGTTACCGGCTACCGGCCTGCCCATTTATGACGGGTATATGCAGCCTCAGGGGACCAGGTGCAGATGATCGTTCCCACGCTCTGCGTGGGAATGCCGCCTCGGACGCTCCGCGTCCCGCTGGCACCGCCGCATTGACGCCTCGCGCAATGGTGACGCGGAGCGTCACGGTATGCATTCCCACGCAGAGCGTGGGAACGATCAACACACTCAAGCCGGCCGGCGCTCCGCATGCCGGTCAGTAGCGAATCATCACCGACTTGAGCTCGGTGTAATCCTCGATGAACGCCCCGCCAAACTCCCGTCCCACCCCCGAAGACTTGTTGCCGCCAAACGGCACCGCCGGGTCGAGCATCGTGTGCATGTTCACCCACACCGTCCCCGCGTTGATCGCCGGCACCATGCGCAGGGCCTTGCTCAGATCATTGGTCCAGAGACTGGCGCTCAGGCCGTAAGGCGTGTTGTTCATCAGTTCCAGCAGCTCATCCTCGGTGTCGTAGGGGAAAAACGTGGCGATCGGGCCGAAGGTCTCTTCGTTGAGCAGGGTGTCGTGGATCGTGTTGGCGAGAATCACGGTGGGCTCCACATAGCACCCCGGTCCGTCGATCAGCTTGCCGCCGTGGACAATCGTATTGTTCTCGGCCCGGGCCTTGGCGAAAAACCATTCGAGTTTCTGTTGGTGCTGGCGGTTGGTCACCGGGCCGAATTCGGTGCGCTCGTCCAGCGGCGAGCCGATGTTCAACCGGCCCAGGCGTTGCGCCAGTTTGTCCATGATCGGCTCGATCTGCGAGCGGTGGGCGAAGAAGCGTTCGGCGGCCGCGCAGATTTGCCCGGAGTGCAGGAAGCCGGCTTCGATGATGCCGTTGACCGCCTTGTCGAGTTCCACATCCCGCAGGAATCCGGCGGAGTTTTTGCCGCCCAGTTCCAGGGTCGCCCGGGTCAACCCGGCGCCCATGGCACTGCGGCCCACGGCGATGCCGGTGGGCACCGAGCCGGTAAACGAGACCTTGTCGGTGCCCGGGTGCTCCACCAGGCCTTTGCCCACATGGCCGCCACCGGTCAACACGTTCAGCACGCCCGCCGGCAGGCCGGCGTCGATGGCCAGTTCGGCGATGCGCAGGATGGTCAGCGGGGTGAACTCGCTGGGCTTGATGATGATGCTGCAGCCGGTCACCAGTGCCGAGGCGAGTTTCCAGATGGCGATCATGGTCGAGAAATTCCACGGCACGATGCCCACTACCACGCCCACCGGTTCGCGCAGGGTGAACGCGGTGTAGCGTTCGCCGGCGAAGGAGGGCAGTGACGGGGTAAGGGTCTGGCCGCTGATCTTGGTGGCCCAGCCGGCGTAGTAACGCAGGAAGTGCGCTGCCTGATCGACCTCGAAGGCCCGGGAAATCTGGATGATCTTGCCCGACTGGCAGGTTTCGATCTGCGCCAGTGCTTCGCGATGTTGCTCCAGCAGGTCGGCGAGTTTCAGCAGCACATTGCCGCGAATGGCAGGGGCGACCTGGGCCCATTGCCGGAAGCCACGCCGGGACGATTCCACCGCTGTGTCGATATCGGCCAGGTCCGCATCGGCAACCTGGGCGATCACCTCGCCGGTGGCCGGGTTGATCACTTCCAGAGCCTGGCCGGAATGGCTTTGGACGTACCCGCCGTCGATAAACAAGGCATGGCTTCGACGGAGGAAGGCCTGGACTTCAGGCAGCAGCGCAATATCGCTCATGGGATTTTCCTTGCTCGCAAAAGCCCGAGGGTAACCAGCGCCGCCGGGCCAGGCTTGTCTGTGCCTGCCGGGCGATATGTCTGTGGCTGCCAGGCCTGTGGAAAGTGCAATCTTGGCTGTGGAAGGTGCATTTTCCGGGGGGGGCGCCCGCCCCATACTGGCCCCACATCCAGCGCCGTTCGTTGAGTTTGAACGCCAGCCGGACATCCAATAATAAGCAGGGCCGTCCATGAAAAAGCCAAACCCGCTCCTCGAAGATCTCAAGGCGATTCTGCCGACCATCGCTGCCAACGCCTTCCAGGCCGAGCAGGACCGCAAGGTTCCCGACGAGAACATTGCGCTGCTCAAGAGCATCGGCATGCACCGTGCCTTTCAACCCAAACCCTTCGGCGGCATGGAAATCTCCCTGCCGCAGTTTGCCGACTGCATCGCATTGCTGGCCGGCGCCTGTGCCAGCACCGCCTGGGCCATGAGCCTGTTGTGCACCCACAGCCATCAACTGGCGTTGTTTCCCGCCAAGTTGCAGCAGGAAGTCTGGGGCGATAACCCGAATGCCACCGCCAGCAGCAGCATCGCGCCGTTTGGCCGCACTGAAGAAGTTGAGGGCGGTGTGCTGTTCAGCGGTGAAATGGGCTGGAGCAGCGGTTGCGATCATGCCGAGTGGGCGATTGTCGGCTTCCGCCGTAAAAACGCCGAGGGCACCCAGGACTATTGCTTCGCGGTACTGCCGCGCAGCGACTATCAGATTCGCGATGACTGGTTCGCCGCCGGCATGAAAGGCAGCGGCACCAAGACCCTGATCATCGACAACGTGCGGGTGCCAGAACACCGCATCCAGAAAGCCAAGGACATGATGGAAGGCAAGTCCGCCGGCTTCGGTCTGTACCCCGACAGCAAGATTTTCTACTCGCCGTATCGCCCGTATTTCGCCAGCGGTTTCTCCACCGTGAGCCTGGGCGTGGCCGAGCGCATGCTCGAAGTATTCCGCGAAAAAACCAGGACCCGCGTACGTGCCTACACCGGCGCGGCAGTGGGGGCGGCGACTCCGGCGTTGATGCGCCTGGCCGAGTCGACACACCAGGTGGCCGCCGCCCGGGCGTTCCTGGAAAAGACCTGGCAGGAACACGCCGAACACAGCGAACAGCACCGTTACCCGAGCCGCGAGACCCTGGCGTTCTGGCGTACCAACCAGGCGTACGCCACCAAGATGTGCATCCAGGCGGTGGACCGCTTGTTCGAGGCCGCCGGTGGCAATGCGTGGTTCGAGCACAACGAGATGCAGCGTCTGTTCCGCGATTCCCATATGACCGGCGCCCATGCGTACACCGATTACGACGTGTGCGCGCAGATCCTGGGGCGTGAGCTGATGGGGCTCGAGCCTGATCCGAGCATGATTTGACGCCGACCCGGCCATCACAACCATCAGGACTGCGCGTTGATGCAGTCCGGGAGTCTTGCATGTCTGATAACAGTTTCGACCCACGGGCCTTTCGCCGGGCCCTGGGCAACTTTGCCACCGGTGTCACGGTGGTCACCGCCGCTGATGCCAGCGGGCGCAAAGTGGGTGTCACCGCCAACAGCTTCAACTCGGTGTCCCTGGACCCGCCGCTGGTGCTGTGGAGCATCGACAAACGCTCCAACAGCCACGAGGTGTTCGAGCAGGCCAGCCATTTTGCGGTCAACGTGCTGGCGGCCGACCAGATCCACCTGTCGAACAACTTCGCCCGGCCCAGGGACGATCGCTTTGCCGAAATCGAATTCGAGCCCGGAGAGGGCGGTTCGCCGGTCTTCGCTGATTGCTCGGCGCGGTTTCACTGCGAGAAGTACCAGCAGGTGGATGGTGGCGATCACTGGATCATGATTGGCAAGGTGGTGGCTTTCGATGATTTTGGTCGTGCGCCGTTGCTCTATCACCAGGGGGCGTATGCGCGGATCGAGGAGCGGCAACCGTAGGGCGAACACCTCTATCGAAGGCTGAAGCAGGTTCAATGTGGGAGCGGGCTTGCTCGCGAATGCGGAGTGTCAGCCAATACATCTGGCGACTGACACACCGCTTTCGCGAGCAAGCCCGCTCCCACATGTGATCTCGGTAGCTCATTGCATCTGTGTTAGAACGGCACGGCCACGGTGACTTGGCTATAGAGATTGGTGCCATTGCCACCCACCTGGTTGCCGCCGTTGCTCTCATCCTTGTTGGGCTTGTACAAACCCAGCAGTGGCGTGACGATCAGGTGTTCGTTCACCGCCCACTCCGCGTACAGGTCCAGTTCGCGCCCATCGAGGTTGAGCATGCCGCCCTTGCTCAACGTCTTGTAGTCGAAGAACAGCGCGCCCAGGGTGACGCTGTCCAGCGGCTTGACCTTCAACGCCACATGCTGCACCTCAGTATTGGTATTGAACGGCCCCGAATAATTGCCGGCCACCTCGCCCTGCACCCAGGTGCCGTAGCCACGGTTGAAGCCCGAAAACATCGCATCCCAGTTTTTCGAATAGCGGCTGTAGCGGTAGGTCAGGTCCGGCGACCACGGCAGCGCGGCGAAGGTATAACCGCCTTCGGTGTACCAGGCCTTTTCCGGGCCGGCGTCCTTGTCCTGCCAGGCGTATTCAAAGGAAAAGTGCGCGTTCTCGATCCCGGCATTACCGGCGCCCCGCAGGCTGTAGATGTTCATCCCGGCGCGCTGTTTTTGCAGGTCATTGGCATAACGGTCGTCGACGCTGATGCCGTGGATATAGGTCAACCCCAGGGTGCCGGGCGCGGCGGTGTAGTCCAGGGTGCCGGCAGCCATTTCAGTGTTGGCCTGGGCGCGGTTGTCGGACTTGATCCACATTACGCTGCCATGCACGCCGTCCTTGCCACCCAGGCGTAGCACCGCGGTTTGATCGAAGGCATGCCGGGCGGCGATGTAGTAGGCGCCGCCCCGGTTGAACTTGCCGTCATCCACGCCCTTGCCGAAGTTCGGGCCGTCATCGTTGATGATGAAACCGTCGCCGAGCATGATGACCTGGCGGCCGAACGACAGGTCCACACCATCCTTGCCCAGTGCCGGAAACAGTTCCCCCGAGCGCCAGCCGGCGAAGGCTTCGTCGAACTTGGTGGTGCGCTCGCTGCCGGTGGTCACGCCCGACGCATCGCCATCACCCCAGGTGCCCGAGCTGACCAGGTTGGCCGTGCCATACACGCTGCCCAGGGCGCCGAAGCGCTGGTCGACGCTCAAGCCATACTTGATAAAACCTTCACGCCAGGTGGAACCGCCGGTGGTGCCGTCGTAGTTCTTGCGGCTGTTGAACATCCCGTACATCGCCAGGAAGTTGCCGGTGACCTGAGTGTCGTCATCGGCATACAGCTCGAACGCCTGGGCCGATGAGTCGATGATCATCAGCGCGATGCCCAGGCTGATGGCCCTGTACAGGTGACGGGTTTGTTGTGTGTGCTGCATTGTTATAGTCCCCAACAAGGTGAATTGAGGGAGCATTAGGGCGAGCGCCACCGGGCCAAGTCTTTCCCCTGCGTGCCAGGAAATTGTCCCAGGCCGCCAGTGGCGCAGCAGTGGCAGGCAGCAACAAAACCGGCGGCAGCCAGGAGCAAGACGATCAGCCAGGGCGGGCGCAGAGTGCCAATACTTCTAAAAATCCGCTTCTTGAGGATCTGCACCATGTCGATCAACGACCGGCTCACCGAACATTTGAAACGCGGCACGGTGGGCTTTCCAACCGCGCTGGCGAGCACCATTGGCTTGATCATGGCCAGCCCGGTGATCCTCACCGCGACCATGGGGTTTGGCATCGGCGGCAGCGCCTTTGCGGTGGCGATGTTGATCGCGGTGGTGATGATGCTGGCCCAGGCGACCACCTTCGCCGAAGCCGCCTCGATCCTGCCCACCACCGGCTCGGTCTACGACTACATCAATTGCGGCATGGGCCGGTTCTTTGCGATCACCGGCACCTTGTCGGCGTACCTGATCGTGCATGTGTTTGCCGGTACCGCCGAAACCATCCTCTCCGGCGTGATGGCGCTGGTGAACTTCGAGCACCTCAACACCCTGGCGGAATCCGCCGGCGGTTCGTGGTTGCTGGGAGTGGGCTTCGTGATTGTGTTCGGGGTGCTCAATGCGTTTGGCGTCAGCGCGTTCGGCCGGGCCGAGATCATCCTCACTTTCGGCATGTGGACCACCTTGATGGTGTTTGGCGTGCTGGGCCTGATCGCAGCCCCGGCGGTGCAGCTGGACGGCTGGTTCGGTGAATCCCTGGTCGGTACCGACCTGATTACCATCCTCTCGCTGGTGGGCATGGCGATGTTCATGTTCGTCGGCTGCGAATTCGTCACGCCGCTGGCGCCGGACCTGCGCAACTCGGCCAAGGTGATGCCCAAGGCGATGGTGCTGGGACTGCTGGGGGTGGCCACGTGCATGTTCATCTATGGCGCGGCCATGAAACGCCAGGTGGAAAACGTATTGATCGACGCGGCGGGCGGCGTGCACCTGCTGGATACGCCGATGGCCATCCCGAAATTCGCCGAGCAGGTGATGGGCAGTATCGGCCCGATGTGGCTGGGCATCGGCTTCCTGTTTGCCGGTGCTGCGACCATCAACACCTTGATGGCCGGTGTGCCGCGGATCCTGTACGGCATGGCGGTCGACGGCGCGTTGCCCAAGGTCTTCACCTACCTGCACCCGCGCTTCAAGACACCGTTGCTGTGCATTCTGGTGGCGATGCTGATTCCGTGCCTGCACGCGCTGTACCTGGGCGGCAACACCGACAACATCATGCACCTGGTGCTGGCGGCCGTGTGTGCCTGGAGCTTTGCTTATCTGCTGGTGACGCTGTCGGTGGTGATCCTGCGGATTCGCCGTCCGGATCTGCCTCGCGCCTACCGTTCGCCGTTCTTTCCGCTGCCGCAGATTCTGTCGAGCATCGGCATCCTGCTGGGCATGTGGTTTATCACCCCGCCGGGCATGAACCCCGCCGACATCTACATTCCCTTTGGCGTAATGCTCGGGTGCACGGCGGCGTACGCGCTGTTCTGGACGCTGGTTGTGCAGAAGGTCAATCCATTCAGGCCCGCCTCGGTGGAAGAGGTGTTGGCCAAGGAGTTCGCCCATGAGCCGGGCCAGCCGCACAACGGGTATATCAGCCATGCTGCAAAAACTGTCTGAGCTGTTCAGCGCCCGGCGCGCGCCTGCCGGGTATCGACCCGGCGTTACGCTGGAACACCTGCGGCGTAACCTCGGCCTGGCCGGTTATGAGGTGTGTGGACCGACGACGGCCCGGGTTTCCCTGGACAATCTCGGGCTGCAACTGGAGATCGTCGAACGCACCGAGTCGCAGCTGTTGATGCACCTGGTGATGACCGAATTCGTACTGCGCATCCCTGCCTCGCAGCAGGGCACGGCGAGCTTCGAACTGCACCACACCGGGGCCGTTCGACGCACCGGAATCCGCTGTCGACAGCGGTCGGGCGACAAGGAGGTTTCAGGCATTTTGCACACGCAATTGCAGGAGGGCAGCGCCTTGCATCGCGCCTTGATGCCGCTGGACTTCAAGCGCCTGCGCATCGACCTGGTGGATCACCAGTGGTGTGTGCGGCTTGAGCATATGGGCGGCAGCGAGGTGGTCAACCGCATGCCGGCGTTCCGTCGCTACATCGCCTTGAGCAGTGTGCAACGCGCCTGGCTGCTGGACGCCTTGAACGGTTTCCAGCGCGCCTTGCAGGCCCACTGACCGCAGTATTTGGCATCAATAGTGCAACCACCTTGGCAGACACGTACTTGTTGCGCGCATATAGATAACATGTTAACTATTGCCCGACAAAAACAAAAAGCCAAGGTGGAAACAACCATGAGCATGCAACAGATTGGGCAAGACGGGCTGGACCTCTGGACCCGGGATCTGCGCGCGGTTTGCGGTCACTTCGACACAGAACTGGCCTTCAACCGCTCGCTGTTCATCGGCAGCATCAGCACCTTTTCCCGCGGCGGTTTGCCCCTGGCCAGCCTGCGCACCAACGCCGGCCTGATCAAGCGCCCCAAGGCCCGAGCCGACCACGATGACGACCAACACTGCTTCCTCGTCAGCCAGCGCAGCGGCTACTGCCAGATCACCCAAAACGGCCAGAGCTTCCAGCTTGCCCCCGGCGAACTGTTATTGATGGACTCGGTGGGCTCCATCGACATCACCCCGTTCGGGCTGATCGAACACGCGTCCCTGTCCTTGTCCCGCGCAGAGGTGTGCAAACAGTTCGGCAACCAGCCCAAGACCTTCGGCAAAATCTCCTCGAGCAAAGCCTGCGGGCGCATGTTGCATGTGTTGATGGATCAACTGTGCAAAGACGCACTGAACGGCGAAGGCGCGGTCGGGGAAGGGCAGGCGTTGCAGTCGGCGTTTGTCTCGCTGCTGGGGTCGGCGTTTGAGCAGGAAGACGATGAGCGCGATGATTGTGGCGGGTTGCAGGGCAGCAATCTGCGCAGCTATGTGCAGAAGGTGATTGATGAGTCATTGACCCAGCCAGGGCTTAGCCCGGTGGGGTTGGCGAGTCGGTTGAACATCTCGGTGCGGCATTTGTACCGGTTGTTTGAGGAACAGGATGACAGCGTGTGCCGGTATATCCAGCGGGCGCGGTTGAAGCGCAGTGCGGATGATCTGACCAATCCGTTTTTGCGCAGTGAGTCGATTACATCGATTGCGTATAAGTGGGGGTTTACGGATTCGGCGCACTTTAGTCGCTCGTTCAAGAAGCAGTTTGAAGTGTCGCCGAAGGATTTTCGGGCGGGGCGGTTGCAGCAGGTGGGATAGGGGGTTGGCAGGCATTTCATTGACGTACACAGCTCAACTGTGGGAGCTGGCTTGCCTGCGATGTCGATTTTTTAGGCACCCTACATGCTGGAATGTTCCGAATATGCTGAACTTTCCAACTGGCTGTTCTTCCGTTATTCGAAAGGTGAGAATGTACTAATCGCTTAGTTGAAATCTTCGTATCTTTCAGCGCTTAACGATGCAAGCCAGGTTTTAAAAAAAGTAATTTGCTCTTGTGGGTCATTTGTGAGGTTTTCCTCTTCGTAATCAAAAATGTGAACTATATCCTCTGGGAGGGCGGGTTTGCCCATCGTCATTTGATAAGCGACAAGCCCTGCACTCATTTGGGATGCCATCCTTGAAGGCATCACGTTTAATCTCGCGCCCTTGCAAAGAAATGCGATGCGGGGGTGATCGGCTCTGATTTTTGCAAGGCAGACATAGAGATCTCTTCCACCATAGATTCTCTGTGGGGTTTCAGATTCTGAGAGTTTCATCAGGCATTTGGCTGCATCATATCTTACGGTGATTTCGACTTTTTTATTTTCTATTAGTACGCAGATTTTTTGGGTTTTCATTATGACGATTTCTAATTGGGATCCATGATGTCGTATTGAAAAAATAGACCAGTCCTGAGCTTTCAGAGTTTGATCAGACCGAATCTGCGTGTGAACTCCCCGCAACCTTGACCAGCGCCGCTTTATTTTGCGACTAACATGAAGTTGCCCAGCGCTCGCAAAAATCATGCTGTTCTTGTATGTCATTGGTTAAGTCGTTTTCTTCGGGAGAAAAAATGTGAACTAGCTCGCCTTCAGGTTTGCCCATGGTGAGTTCGTAAGCTACCAATCCATTTGACATGTGTGATGACATTCCAGATGTGTGTACGTTAATTTTTGCGCCCTTACACAAGAACTTTATATCCTTGAAGTCCATTCTTGCCAGACCGAAGCTTTCGTATAGATCTATGGCGCTGTAGGATTTTCTGACCCCGTTGTTTAATGATAGAGTAAGGGTCGGCTTCCCCCCGTCGTATTCAACTGTTGCACTTTCACGAACGTTATCTCTGATTATGGTGATTTCACGTGATTTCATGGGTAACCTCTGTTCGGATTTAGTAGTGTGTATCCTTTGTAAGTGCCGTCATCGTTTACCGGTGAAGCACCCAAAATATCTTTAGTGTCGATACGTTTGGGAATGGCGATTTCTAATTCATATTTGTATTTGGAGCGGTCGCCTAGTTCCTTATTGACATCCCTCCCAGGAATCTTTTTGAGGGTATAAAGGAATCCCTCATCAAATCCATGTCCCGAGGCAAAGACCAGTGCTCTTTTCCTTGATGTGGAAGTAGGCACGAAATTGCTAGGAGGGCTGGCGTTATTCAAAGAGTGTAAATAGAGATTTGTGCTCTCTCCTCTACTTTCAAACCCGTCTCTGAAAATTTCATCTGGATGTCTCAAATCACCTCGATACAGATATTCCTGCTTTTTTTCTGGCGCGGGAGTTGAGGGCGTACCCTCATCAACCTTAGATATTCCTGATGGATCTTCAGCTTTGGTTTCAGGCTTGCATCCATCCCCACCCGGACAGGTATTCAACCCCAACGGATCCACCCATCCGGTCGGGTTGGGCACGTACTGGTATCCGTTCAGTCCGCCCGCCAGTTTCACCGGATCAGGCGTCAGGTAGCGGCCAATGTCCGGATTGTAGTAGCGATGACGGTTGTAGTGCAGCCCGCTTTCCGGGTCGAAGTATTGGCCCTGGAAGCGCAGTGGGTTGGTAACGGTGTTGACGTCCAGCTTCGCGATTTGGCCGTAGGCGCGGTAGTGCGCTGACCACACTATTTCGCCATCGGATGCGGTGAGTTCTTGTGGCGTGCCCAGGTGGTCGAGTTGGTAGTGGAAGGGTTTTACGTCTTCCGGGCCGTAGCCTTTCAGCAGCGCTAATGGGCGAAAGCTGTTGGGTTCGTAGATATAGCTTTGGTGGTGATCAGCACTGTGTTCGGCAATCAGCGTGTCGCCTTGCCAGAAGAACTCGGTGGTTTGGCTTTTTATCGTTTTGGCGATGCGCCGACCAAACGGGTCATAGCGGTAGCTGGCCCGTGTGCCGTCTGGTTGGGTGACGCCGATCAGGCGGTGCTGGCAGTCATAGCGGTATTCGGTGACCAGTTGTTGAGCGCGGCCCCGGCGTTCGCGCAGGAGGTTGCCGAAGGCGTCGTAGTCGTAATGACGGTCGCCTTGCATCAAGAGCCGATTGCCTTTGACGACGCTGGGCCCTACGCGGTCTTGCATCAGCAGGTTGCCCGCCGGGTCGTGGACGAAGCGTTCCTGCAGGTCGTGCGAGTGGTTGGCGCGGGTCAGGCGGTCGAGCGGGTCGTAGTGGTAGTCGTGCTGGCCTTTTCGAGTGTCGAGGATGCGGGTCAGGTTGCCGCGTTTGTCGTAGTTGTATTGGCGGCGCTGGTAGCGTTGTTCCTGTTGGGTGATGGCGTGGGCGTGCAGGCGGCCCTGGTCGTCATAGTGGTAGTGGCTGAGGAGTTGGCCCTGCTGGCGTTGGTGTTCGCGGCCGGATTTGAACAGGTGCGAGGTGAGCAGGTTACCGTTGAGTTCGACGGTGGCGAGGTCGCCGCCTTTGTCGTGGTGAAAGGTGAGGCGGTTGTTATCCGGAAGGCGTAGTTTTTCGAGTTGGCCGCATTCGTCGTATCCATAGCGCAACGTGCCCCAGCCCTGGTGTTCGGCGGTGAGGCGGTTTTGCAGGTCGTATTCGTAATGCAGCGGCCAATGACCGTCGTCGACGCTGAGGAGATTGCCGAGGCGGTCGTAGGTGTAATCGACAATGCTGCGGTCGGGCAGGGTTTTTCTTACGAGGCGACCGGCAGCATCGCGCGCATAACCGGTAACCAACTGACTGCCGTCATCGCCGTATTCGGTCTTTTCCAGCAGATGCCCGGCGAGGTCGTAGACATAGGCGGTGCGGCGGCCATCAAACCCGGTTTCCTGCTGGATCAGGCCGTTGGCGTGGTACTCAAGCCGGTAGGTTTCCCCAACCTCATTTTCGATCTCGGTGAGTAACAGCCGAACATTGTCATAACGGTATTTGAGCTGCGTGCCGTCCGGATTAATCCGACGGCTGATCAGGTGCAAACCATCGGCGTATTCGTAGCGGGTGACGCGGCCCAACTCGTCGCGCTCAGCAGTGATTTTTCCGTACGGGTTGTAGCTGAATTCGCGTGTGGCGCCGCCCGGCTGAATCACTTTCAGCAAACGACCCACGGCGTCCCACTGATACTGGGTCAGTGCGCCATGCTCATCCTCGCAAGCCACCTGCCGCCCCAGCTCGTCATAGCGATAACGCCGCACACCGCCATTCGCCAGTTTTTCCTCAATGAGCTGGCCGCGTTCGTTCCAGATCAGCCGCTGGCTGCTGTTATCCGGATACCAAACACCCGTGAGCTTTCCGTGTTGGGTGTAGGTGTATTCGGTGTAATTGCCGTCCGGATCAGTCTTGCGGGTGATATCGCCCTGGTCGTTACGCTGGTATTTCCACACCGCGTCACCACGGCGCACAACCCGTACGAACCCGTTGTCATGCTCGTAGGACGTCGGCGTATCGTCACCGGGAAACAGCGCAATCAACCGACCGGCTTCGTCGTACTGATACGCCGTCACCGCCCCCAGTGGATTCTGCTCGACCGTCAGCCGGCCTTTTTCGTCGTAGGATTTGAAGTGCTGCGCGCCGTCCGGATCGATCCGCTGCACCAGCCGTGCGCGCTGGTCGTGGACGTAGACTTCCTGGCTGCCATCGGCGTTGTGTACGGTGACCGTGCCGTTGTCATCCCACACATACCGCGTGTCCATCTGCGAAAAGCTGGCCCAGTGCCGGACACATCGCGCCGCCTTGCCAGACCGTTCCCACTCCCAAAAGAAACTCGCCCCACCGGCCAGTTCCCGCTCCAGGATCACCTGCTGATCGTCGTACCGATAACGCTCGCTTTCTCCTACAGCGTTGGTCGCTTCGATCAACCGCCAGGCATCGTCGTACGTGTAGGAAACAACGTTCTGCTCGGTAACCCAGCCGAGTTCCCGCTGCACCTGATAGTCGACGGCAACGATATGGCCGCGCTCATACCGCAGCAGCAATCCCTGGCCAACATGGTTATCGATCCGCTGAATCCGCCCGGAATAATCGCGAGCAATGCGCAGTCGGTTGTCATACGCATCGCTGATCGCCGTCAGCACACCGTCACGGAAGTGGTAGAAAAGCGACGCCTGAGCCAGCACCCATTCATCCGGCAAAGCACCCAGATAAATCGCCGCTTCCGCCAGGCTATTGGTGATCGCCGGTCGTGCAGCAGAGGGCAGGGGAAACGTGGTGCTGCGGTTTTCGTGATCGGTCCACACCACCGATCCGCCGCTCACCACCAAGCGCTGAGCCAGCGCATGACTCCAGCCAAACCCCAACCCGCAATCCACTTCCACGGCACTGCTGCGATACAACCGCGTCCAGGCAAACGGCAGCACACCCTCCAACGAGCCATCCGTAAGGGTCAGCAGCTCTTCACCGGTAACCATCGAAACCGGGCAGCCATTGGTACAGGTATTCGCCGAACAGACCGAAGCATCTCCATTGGGATTTTTCGCCGAAGCAGGCACATCATCCACAGGCTCCTGCTTCACCAACGCCGTGCGCGCCGTCTTCGGCTCCCGCACCATCGGTGCCGGGTTGGATATCTCGTCCACGCCAGCCTTCAACGGCACCGCCGCAGCCTTGACCGGCACTGCATGACTCTGAAGCGATAACGGCTTAAGCACCTCCGTATGCCTATCCAGCGGGGCCGTACCGCCCAGCTTGGCAATCTGTTCCAACCACTCCCGTGCCCGCTCGGACTTGACCTTGCCCAGCACCTGCGCGCCCAGCCGTACCGCCACACCCATACCGCCGGTAGCCCACAGCAACAGCAGGTTGAGCAACACCTCGGTGGTGATTTCCCCCAGCAACTCGAACATGTAGTGCGGCGGCAGCATGCGCATCCAACTGACCATCGCGGACAGGTAGATGAACAGCAGCGGCTCGTCGCTGAGAATCAACAATCCTTTGGCAATCGCCTCATGACTGAGCTTCAGGAGCGCTCCAAGCTCGGCTTGGGAGAGGTACTGCAGGAGCTTTTCGCTGTTGGGCTTGATGTCTGCCAACCACTGGTACAGCTGCGCAATACCGTCCCAGAGGTCGTAAAGCACGTTTTCAAAGCCCCGCGCATAAGCCAGTTGCAGCGAGGTGTAGCGCTCGCCATAACCCGCCTTGGAATAGCTCTCCCATATCGGCTTGAACGTGCTCGTCCACTGACCGCGCAGGTTGCCTTCCAGCGAGCTGATCTCGGACTGGTAGGAGGCATACAGTGCCTTGACGTGATCCTGGGAAACGTTGGGATAAAAACTGACCCGGTACTGCCGGTCGACGGTGCACTCGGTGACTTCGAGAATGCCGCTGGGGCCGATGGTTTTATGGATGGGGTCGCCGAGGGCGCCACCGTCTTGCGCGACTTCCTGCAGCATCACCGGCGTATTGCCGATGGGCACGAACCGTGTGCTCTGGAACATGTGCACCAGGGTCAACGGTGAGTTGGCCTTGCAGGTCGCGACGGTGCTGGCGGGATACAGGGAACGGGTGATGGGCGCGACCAGCGAAACCTCGTCGCCGACCTTGAACACCTGCTCGACATCCAGTGCCGAAAAGCTCCAGAAGCTCTCGGCCCACGCGTCGTAGGTGTTCAGGCAATGTGTGAAGTCGTTGAGAACCCCATCGACGTCGCGCGTCTTCGGGTCCATCGCCGCCACCACCAGAAAGCCTATGGCGGGATTCAAGAGGCAGCCCCATCGGGCAGGGCATTAATCGAAAAAAACATCGGCGTTCCCTCGCGCTGTGTGATCAGGCGAGGGACTTTGCAGAGGTTCTCAGGGCAGGGGAGTAGAGGTTATCCGGCAGTTCGGTAGGACGTTTCGTTAAACCTCCGGCAAGGTCGAGCCGCCATCCACCACCAGCGTCTGCCCAGTGATATAGCCCGCCAGGTCCGATGCCAGGAACAGCATTGCCCCGGCAATATCCGACGGTGCGCCCAGCCGTCCCAGCGGTACCCGGCTGGCGATCTGTGCATTTACCTGGTCATCCCCCAGGTTGCCCATGGCCGGGGTTGCGATCATGCCGGGCTCCACACCGTTGACTCGCACATTCAAGCCGGCCAGTTCCAGCGCCGCATTGCGAATGAACCCGTTGACCCCGGCCTTCGACGCCGCATAGTGACTCAACCCCGGAAACGCAACCCGCGGCCCCGTGACAGACGACGTAACCAGCACGCAGCCCCGACCCTGACGGCGGAACATCGGCAGCGCCGCCTGGGTCATCCAGAACAACGCCGAGAGGTTGACCGCCAAGGTACGGCCGAGCATCGCCGGAGTGATCTCGGCAAAGGGCGTCAGCGGAAAATACCCGGCGTTATGCACCAGAATATCCAGCCGCCCCCAGTCGTGTTCCACCCCTGCAATCAGCTCGAAATCCGCAGCCGCATCCGCCAGATCCACCGTCACCGCTTCCACCTGGCAGCCGCGCCCGCACAGCTCCAGCGCGAGCGCCTCTGCCAGTTGCAGGTCGGCGATCATCACCCGCGCGCCCCGCAGGGCAAACGCTTCGACGATGGCCCGACCAATACCCTGGGCGCCACCCGTTACCAATACGTTGCGACCAGTGAAATCCAGGTCTTCATTCATGACGCTGCTCCATACGCGCATAGGCCAGCGTCGGCACATCGACGATGCTTGAGCCTCCGTCCGCCACCAGCGTCGCACCCGTAATGATCGACGCGTCACTGGAGGCCAGGAAGCGGCACACCCTGGCGATTTCTTCAGCGCTGGCCGGCCGGCGCAACGGCACATCGGCGCACACCCGGTCATAGGCGTGCTGCAGCGTCTCGCCATGGAAATCCATCAACGGCTGCATTTCCTCATCCGCCATCGGCGTGCGCACCCAGCCGGGGCACACCGCGTTCACCCGCACCCCGCGCGGGCCATAATCTCGGGCCAGCGAGCGATTGAGCCCGAGCAAGGCATGCTTGGCCGTGGTGTAGCCGCACACCTCGGGCCCGGCAGCCAGTGAGGCAATCGAACCCATCAGCACGATGTTCCCGCCACTTTCCAGCAGCAGCGGCAAACACGCCCGCGCACTGTAGAAGGCGCTGTCGAGGTTGCTGCGCAGCGCCGCTTCCCAGGTCTGCGGGCTGGTGTCGGTGGCGCTGCCCACGCCATGGCCGCCCGCACAGGCCAGCAGCACGTCGATCCGCCCATAGTGCTGGCGAATCTGCGTAATAAAACCCTCCCAGGTCTGCGGGCAGGCCGCATCACCCACCAACACCAACCCCCCGGTTTCCCGCGCGACCTGCTCCAGCGGTTCGCGACGACGGCCGATCAGTATCAACTGCGCACCCTCGGCAGCATACAGCCGGGCGCACGCAGCACCGATGCCCGTGCCGGCCCCGGTGATCACAATCGTGCGCGGCTCAGTCATCAGGATGCTCCGTGCGATTGAGCACCTGGCAGTAGGAACTGATGGGAAAGTTCGATAGTTCATCGAAGGAGGCGTCGGCATAGCCAAAGATCTTGCCGTCGCTGCGGTGTTGCTGCAGGTCGATCAGCACCAGGCCGAGGGTGGGGATGATTTTTTCGCGCCAGACGAACAGGTAGAGCTGGTCGGCGATCTTGTAGTAATCGCAGCGGTCGGTGTCGCACAGGCCTTGCTCGACACCCTTGAGGCATTGCCAGGCGTAGAACTGGTGGTTGAGGTAGATGTGCTCGTAGACCTCGCTCGGGCTGTAGCGATACTGGTTGCGCAGGCCGATCAGGTCGGTGGTTGGTGCGTGGGGGCATTGGCCTGGCTGCCACGGGCGGTCGAGATTGCCGTGGAGAAATTCCACTTCCACCGAAGTCAGCGGCTTGCCGGCAAGGGCGCGGCTGTAGAGGCCTTCGCGGGTTTGTTCCTGGGTGGGCATGCGCCCGAGCACAGCGGTGAACGAAGCGCTGGCGGTGTCGAGCACCAGGCTGACCGACCAGGCCTGCGTGCCTTCGCGCTTGATGAAATCCACCAGGTACAGGCCGGGGCGCACCGAGGTCGCACGGTAGGTGGCGCTGCCGCTGGAGTGACCGTCGGCTGCAACCCAGGAGAGGCTGTCGCGCTCGAAACGGTGCTCGATCTGCCAGCCATTGGCGAAGTGCAGGGTGAAGGCCTTGCCGCTCAGGTCGGCCAGGTTCGGCAGGATAAATGCCTCTGGGGCGAAGCCGTCGGCCAGGGCGCCCACGGTGATCCAGTCAGAAGGGGGGGTCATTTGCGATGCTCCGGTTGGGTGGGTGAACACCACGAATCATCGCGCCCGGGAGCAGGCCCTGGTATCAACCGAATGGTTGAGGCGAACTACAGGAACAGGCTGCCCACCAGCTCCGTGCGACTGCTGACGCCGGTCTTGCGAAACAGGTTGATCAGGTGGGTCTTGATGGTGGGCAGGCCGACGTCCAGCTCCTGGGCCAGCTGTTTATTGCTGGCGCCCTGGCGCAACAGCAGGGCGATCTGGCGCTCCTTGGGTGTGAGACCGGCCAATGCATCTTCAGTGGGCTGCATGTTGGCCACCGCCAGTTGCAGCAAGGTTTGCAGGGCGTTCAGTTGGGCCAGTTGCTCGCCGGTGAAAGCGCCCTGGTCGGCGGTGCGCAACAGAGAAATCGCCGCCTGGGGCTGGCCGGCGCGCTGGGCGAAAATCTCCACCACATCGACCACGCCATAGCGCCGCAGAAAATCCCCATAGCGCCGGGTATCCCGCGCCGGCTGGCGGGCCATGGCAAGGCCCAGCGGCACCACCGCCAGGCCACTGGACAGGCAGTTGCGCGGTTGCAACGGGTCGAATTGGCGGTAGTTGTCGAGGTAGTCGCGGTGCATTTCGCCGCTCATGCCGTGCAACTGGAAATCCCGGGCTTGCAGCTGGCGGTCGACGCAATAGAACGCGGCCTGGCTGACCGGAATCAAGCGGGTGAAAGCCTGCAGGCACTGGCCGGCGACTTCGTGGGCGGGGAGAGCGTGCATGGGTGGGCACCTGCGCCAAAAGGCTGCCGACGGGTGCCGGCAGCCGGGGCTATCACACCACGGCGAAGTAGTGTTTGACGAAACTTTCGCTGACCACTTCCCACAGCACCGGGGTGCCCTTGGTCACGAACCAGCTGTCACCGGCCTTGTAGCGGGTGCTCTGGCCGGTGGACTCGTCGGTGAGCACGACCTCGCCGGTGACCACGGTGGCCTGTTCGGCAAACGGGTAGACCATGCGGAACTTGCCCTGGGTGGTGCCGAAATAGGCGCTGCTGACCGGGTCGGTGGGGGCACCGAAGGTCATTTTGCCGAAGGCCCGGACTTCGCCTTCGAGGATGGTCGAGCCGAGGTCGGCGACGGTGCCCCAGGCGTCGAGTTCGGATAGCTGGATGTCTTTCTTGAGGGTAACGAGGGTCATGGCAGTTGCTCCTGATGAGAAAAAATTAGTGACCAACTGTAGGAGCGAGCTTGCTCGCGAAGGTCGTCAACGATGACGTTGGCGTCCTGGATTAACGCGGCGCCCTTGGGTTTTTCGCGAGCAAGCTCGCTCCTACAGGTGTCAGGCGTGGGATTTAGCGGCGGCCGTTCCAGTAACCGGAGAGCTGGTGCCAGGATTTGCCGGCGGTAAGCAGCAGCGGGCGGATCGCGTCCTTGCCGATGATGGTCGGGCGATGGATCGAGCTGACCAGGTCATACCGCGCCGAGCCTTCGCTCATGCCTTCGGCCAGCACCTTGCAGATGATGTGGCTTGGGGTCACGCCGAAGCCCGAATAGCCCTGCACGTAGAACGCGTTGCTGCGCCCGGGCAAGGTGCCGACCTGCGGGAACAGGTTCGGGCTGCAGGCCATCGGGCCGCCCCAGGCCAGGTCGATCTTCACGTCCTTGAGGTACGGGAAAATCTTCAGCATCAGGTTGCGGTTCCAGGCTTTCAAATCGCCGGGAATGTGCTCCACCAAAGGCGTGGCGGCGCCGAACAGCAGGCGGTTTTCGTTGGTGACGCGGTAGTAGTCGATCACCGGGCGAATGTCGCTGTAGGCCCCGCGAATCGGGCTGATACGGTTGATCAGCTCTTCTGGCAACGGCTCGGTCATCATCTGGAACGCGTAGGTGTTGATGGTCGAGCGGTGCAGTTCCGGCTCCAGCTTGTTGAGGAAACTGTCGCAGGCCCACAGCAGCTTGCTGGCCTTGACCGAACCGCGGCCGGTGCGCACGGTGATGCGCTCGCCATAACTGACTTCCAGCGCCGGGCTGTTCTCGAAAATCCGCACGCCGTGGCCGGCCAGGGCCTTGGCTTCGCCCAGCAGCAGGTTCAACGAGTGCACATGCCCGCCGCCCATGTGCAGCAGGGCGCTGCTGTAGGCGTCGGAGCCGATGATCTGCTTGACGTCGGAGCCGCCAAGAAAGCGGATCTCGTGTTGGGTGTTGATGGATTTGAAGTCTTTCTCCCAGGCGCGCAGGGTCTTTTCCTGGCGGGCGTTGAAGCCCATGTAGCCGTAGCCGTGGCAGAAGTCGGCATCGATGTCGTACTTGGCGATGCGGTTCTTGATGATGTCGGCGCCCAGGTCGCTGATCTCGAAGATCTGGCGCAGGCCTTCTTCACCCACGTCCTTCTTGATCTTTTCCAGGTCGTGGCCGATGCCGGCCATGATCTGCCCACCGTTGCGCCCGGTACCGCCAAAACCCAGGTAACGCGCTTCCAGCACGACGATGTTGGTGATGCCTTTTTCGGCGAGCTCCAGGGCGGTGTTGATCCCGGAAAAGCCGCCACCGATGATCACCACGTCGGCTTCCACGTCCTGCTCCAGGGTGGGGAAGCTGAGGTTGTATTTCTTGGTCGCCGTGTAATAGGTCGGCGTTTCGATATTGATCATTGCGCTGCCTGACAGTGAAGAGCTAATGAGTGTATTAAGGCCGTTGGCGCGCTGGATGTCTTGATTCTGTGTGCCGCCGGTTTTGATCCTGCGCGCCAGAGCCTTCGCCGGCTTCACAAGTTATAGCGTGAGGTGGGGAGGAGAGTGTTAGAGTTTCGTTAAAACATTAACTAAATCTATCGTGACCCTGAGCCTATGTTGAAACCCAGACAATCCCTGACCCTGACCTTGCTTCAGGCCCGTGAAGCGGCCATGAGTTTTTTCCGGCCCTCGCTGAATGAGCATGGGCTGACCGAGCAGCAATGGCGGGTTATTCGAATTCTCAGCCAGCATGACGAGCTGGAGATTTACCAACTGGCGGAACTGGCGTGCATTCTCAAGCCGAGCATGACCGGCGTGCTGGTACGCATGGAGGCGGCGGGGATGGTGCACCGGCGCAAGGCCGAGCAGGATCAGCGGCGGGTGCTGGTGACGCTGGCGGAGAAGGGCAAGGCCAGTTTCGAGTCGATGAGCCAGTGCATGGAGGAGAATTACCAGCGGTTGCAGGAGCAGTTCGGGGAGGAGAAGTTGCAGGTGTTGTTGGGGTTGCTGGATGAGTTGAAGACTATCAAGCGCTGACACACCGCCGATCCAAATGTGGGAGCGGGCTTGCTCGCGAATGCGGTGGGTCAGCCAACAAACCTGGCACTGATACACCGCTTTCGCGAGCAAGCCCGCTCCCACATTTTGGATCTTTGTGGTTTCAGAGCGTCAGTACACGCCGCCGGTAGTGGCTGGTGCCGCAGTGTCTTTGAACTTCGCCGCCAACCCCTGCAACCCGCGCATCAACACCGTCGTATCCACCCCTACCGCCACAAACGCCGCCCCCAGCTCGATATACCGCCGCGCCAGTTTCTCATCCGCGCTCAAGATGCCCGCCGCCTTGCCGGCTTTTTGAATCCGTACGATGGCGTCCTCAATCGCCGCCTGCACCTCGGGGTGCCCGGGATTCCCCCGATGCCCCATGGCCGCACTCAAATCCGCCGGCCCGATAAACACCCCATCCACTCCGTCAACCGCCGCAATCGCATCGAGGTTGTCCAGGCCTTCACGGTTCTCGATCTGCACCAGCAGGCACATCTGCGCATCGGCCTCATCCAGGTAACCGGGAATACTGTTCCAGCGCGACGCCCGCGCCAGCGCGCTGCCCACGCCCCGTACACCACCCGGTGGATAACGCATCGCCCGCACCAGCTGCCGTGCCTGGTCAGCCGTCTCCACCATCGGCACCAACAGCGTCTGCACGCCGATATCCAGCACCTGCTTGATCAACGCCGTATCGCCGATCACCGGGCGAATCACCGGTTGGCTGTCATAAGGCGCGACAGCCTGCAGTTGGCCGAGCATGCCGCGCAGGTCATTGGGCGCGTGCTCGCCGTCGATCAGCAGCCAGTCGAACCCGGCATTCGCCGCCAGTTCGGCGCAATAAGCGTCCGCCAAACCGAGCCACAGGCCGATCTGGGTCTCGCCACGTTGCAGGCGTTGCTTGAAGCGGTTGATGGGCATGTCCATGAAACAGTCCTCCAGTATTCAGACAAAGCGGCAGGAGATGGAACCCAGCATGTCGTAGTCGACATGGAAGGTGTCACCCGGATTCGCCGCCACCGGGCGGGTGAAGGAGCCGCCGAGGATGATCTGGCCGGGTTGCAGGGTGACGTCGTACGGCGCCAGTTTGTTCGCCAGCCAGGCCACGCCCTTGGCCGGATGGTTAAGTACCGCAGCCGACACCCCGGACTCTTCGATCACCCCGTTGCGGTACAGCACCGCCGGCACCTTGCGCAGGTCGATCTCGGTGGGGCGCACGGCGCGGCCGCCCATCACCACGCCGGCATTGGCGGCGTTGTCGGAAATGGTGTCGAACACCTTGCGGGTGGCGTTGGTGTGCGGGTCGATCTGCTGGATGCGTGCGTCGATGATTTCCAGCGCCGGGATCACCCATTCAGTGGCATCGAGCACATCGAAAATCGTGCAGTTCGGGCCCTTGAGCGGCTTGCCGAGGATGAACGCCAGTTCCACTTCCACCCTCGGCACGATGAAGCGCTCGAAGGGGATTTCGGTGCCTTCGTCGAAGAACATGTCATCGAGCAGGGCGCCGTAATCCGGCTCGGTGATGTTCGACGACACCTGCATCGCCCGCGACGTCAGGCCGATCTTGTGTCCGACCAGCTTGCGCCCGTCCTTGATTTTCCGGGCCACCCAGGCGCGCTGGATGGCGTAGGCGTCTTCAATCGTGATGTTCGGATGCTCCAGGGAAAACTGGCGCACCTGTTCACGGGAACGCTCGGCCTGGTCGAGGCGGGCGGCGGCTTGCTGAATAAGGGCTTGATCAAGCATGACAAAATCTCTACTGGGGATTGACGATGGCCGCATGGGTGCGCAGCACCAGCAGGCCGCCGAGGGCGATAAGCAGCGCCAGCACGTACAGGGCCAGGCTCGCGCTTTGGGTGGTGTCGCGCATCCAGCCGATCAGGTAGGGCGCGAGGAACGAAGCGATGCTGCCGAACGAGCTGATCAGCGCGATGCCGGCCGCCTGGGTGCTGTTGGACAGGAATGCCGGCGGCAATTGCCAGAACATCGGCAGCGCAGCGCTGGCGCCCATGCCGGCGAGGATCAGGCCACCCAGCACCAGGGTCGGGTTGGTGGGCGAGAGCCCGGCCACCGCAATACCGATGGCCGACATCAGCAACGGCACGCACAGGTGCCAGCGGCGTTCGCGGTTGCGGTCGGACGAGCGCCCGCAGCCGATCATGAAGAAGCACCCGGCCAGATACGGTACGGCGCTCAGCAGGCCGACCTGGCTGTCGCGGCCGATGCCGGCGCCGTGGATCAGGGTGGGCATCCAGAACGCCAGGGTGTTCACCGCCAGCATCACCGCGAAGTACACCGCCACCAGCAGCCACACCTGCGGGTCACGCAGGATGCCGCCGAAGGAGGTGATGGATTTGCGCTGTTCTTCAGTGCTCAGTTGCTCACGCAGTTGTTGCTTTTGCGCGGGCTCCAGCCACTTCACGGTTTCGAAGCTGTCGGGCAGGTATTTCAGGACGACCAGGCCGAGCAGCACCACCGGGGCGCCTTCGATCAGGAACATCCACTGCCAGCCCCGCAGCCCGCCGAAATCATGGAAGTTCTCCAGGATTGCACCGGACAACGGGCCACCAATCACACCGGCCATGGGCACGGCAATCGCAAACAGTGCGGTGACTTGCGCGCGGCGGCGGGCCGGGTACCAGCGGTTGAGGAACACCAGGATCCCCGGGAAGAAGCCGGCTTCGGCCACCCCCAGCAGAAAGCGCAGCACGTAGAAGCCCGTGGAGCTTTCGATCCACAGCATGCTGGTGGAGAGCACGCCCCACACCACCATCAGGCAGGCGATCCAGCGCCGTGGGCCGACCCGGTCCAGGGCCATGTTGCTGGGTACGCCGAACAGCGCGTAGGCGATGAAAAACAGGCCGGCACCGAGGCCATACACCGTGTCGCTGAAGTGCAGGTCGGTGCTCATCTGCATCTTGGCGAAGCCGATGTTGATGCGGTCCAGGTGGGCAAACAGGTAGCAGATCAGCAGCAACGGCATCAGTCGCCAGGTGACGATGCTGTGGGTGCGCTGATGTTCGATCAGGGTGGTGCTGTCGGCGGTATTGGCTGTGCTCATGATGTTGTTCTTTTTTGTTTGAGTGGCCATGGGCGGAAAGGTGGGCTGTGCTCAGCCCGCCTGGTTCTTCAGGAATGCGTGCACGTTGTTCTGCTTGAAATTCAGCTCGGGGTGCAGCTCGATCATCTCGAACGACAACGCCAGCAGCCGCTGGGATTGCAGCTCGGCGAAGTGTTCGGTGATGACCTTGAACAGGGCTTCGGCCACCGCCTTGCGGGTTTCCAGGTCGCGCCCGTGGCCGACCTTGAGGGTCATGTGGACGAAGGCGTAGTCATGCTTGCCGTCGGCCATGCGCCAGGTGTCCAGGCGCACTCCGCGACTGCGGATGCCCCCCAGGGGAAACACGCCGCTGTCCCCCAGCACGGCGTGAACCTGCTCGAACAGGGCCGGCAGGTTGGCCTGCTGCTCGATGTTGTCGGTGTATTCGGCGATGAAGTGCGGCATGTGTATCTCCTCTTGGGGTGAGGTACAGCGAATTCCTTGTAGGAGCTGGCTTGCCTGCGATGGCATCAACTCGGTGCGACAGATACACCGAGGTGCCTGCATCGCAGGCAAGCCAGCTCCCACATTTGATCCTCACCAAGGCTCATAAAGGGAAAATGGCATTGATCTGCCCGGTGCCCGAACTGCCGAACGGCTGGGTGATGATCTCGGCCGGCTGGTTGTAGTCCGGCCCGCCCAGCAGTCCCAGGAGCATCGCGGTGTCGTGCATCTTGCCTTCGCCGAAGCAGTGCTCGGCGTAGTCCGGCAGCATTGCGCAGAACTCCTTGAAGCGGCCTTGCTTCCACATCTCCACCACGTGCAGGTCCATCTGTTTGTCGAATTCACGGGTCCAGTTGTGGATGTTGGCTTCGGCTTCGCGGTCGTCCGAGAAACGGTGGGAGAGGGAGCCCGAGGCCAGCACCAGGACTTTGCGGTCGCTTTTCTCGATCGCCCGGCGCACGGCGGCGCCGAACGCAAAGCTGTCTTCCAGGCGGTGCCAGGCGCACCACGCGGCAATCGAGATCACGTCGAACTTCTGCGCGTCCGGCACGCCCATGTGCATGTAGCGCATCGGCACCAGGGTGCCGTATTCCAGCTCCAGGCTCGGGATGTTGTGGGCCATGGTGCGCACGCCGGCCAGGTTGGCCTCGGCGGCGATCAACTCGCCCAGCTCGGGGCAGCCCGGGTACTCGTACTCCATGTTCTTGATGAAATGCGGCAGCTCGTTGCTGGTGTAGGTGCCCTTGAAATGCTCGCCGCAGTTGACGTGATAGCCGCTGTTGACCAGCCAGTGCACGTCGAACACCACCGCGGTGTCGGCCCCCAGTTCACGGGCGCGCCGCCCGATTTCCTTGTGCCCGGCGATGGCTGCTTCGCGGCAACCGTGGTGCTTGCCGGGCAGTTCCGACAGGTACATCGAGGGGACGTGGCAGATCTTCGCTGCCAGAACCACTTCGCCCATGATCATTCTCCTGAGTATTTATTCTTTTGTAGGAGCGAGCTTGCTCGCGAAAAACGTCAACGATAACGCAGCACTTCTGTTAGCCCGCGGCGCCTGCGGGTTCTTCGCGAGCAAGCTCGCTCCTACAGGTAGCGTTGTTATATCCGGGTTACACACCCCAGCGCGGGATGTGATGACTGCCCATGGAAATGCACACGTTCTTGATCTCGGCAAACACTTCGAAGCTGTACTGGCCGCCTTCACGGCCGGTGCCGGAACCTTTTACCCCACCAAACGGCTGGCGCAAGTCCCGCACGTTCTGGCTGTTGATGAACACCATGCCGGCTTCGATGCCGTAGGCCAGACGATGCGCCTTGCCGATGTCCTGGGTCCAGATATAGGACGCCAGGCCGTACTCGGTATCGTTGGCCAGTTGCAGCGCCTCGGCTTCGTCCTTGAACGGGATCAGGCACACCACCGGGCCAAAGATTTCTTCCTGGGCGATGCGCATGTTGTTGTTCACATCGGCAAACACCGTCGGCTGGATAAACTGCCCACGGCTCAAGTGCGCCGGCAGGTTGGCCGGGCGTTCCAGGCCGCCGGCCAGCAGGGTGGCGCCTTCTTCGAGGCCAATCCTGATGTAGCCGGTGACCTTGTCGTAGTGGGCCTGGGTGATCATCGAGCCGACCTGGGTCTTCGAGTCCTGTGGGTCGCCGACGATCAGGCGTTTGGCGCGGGCGGCAAATTCGGCGACGAACTGCGGGTACACGCTCTCCTGAATGAAGATCCGGCTGCCGGCGGTGCAGCGTTCACCGTTGAGCGAGAAGATGGTGAACAGTGCCGCGTCGAGGGCGCGGTCCAGGTCGGCGTCTTCAAAGATCAGCACCGGCGACTTGCCGCCCAGTTCCATGGAGTACTTTTTCAGCCCGGCGGTCTGCATGATTTTCTTGCCGGTGGCGGTACCGCCGGTGAAGGAAATCGCCCGCACGTCCGGGTGGCGCACTAGCGCATCACCGGCGGTGGCGCCGTAGCCCTGGATCACGTTCAGCACGCCGTTGGGGATCCCGGCTTCGACCGCCAGGCGCCCCAGTTCATTGGCCGTCAGCGGCGAGAGCTCGGACATCTTCAGCACCGCGGTATTGCCCAGCGCCAGGCACGGCGCAGTCTTCCAGGTGGCGGTCATGAACGGCACGTTCCATGGCGACACCAACGCACACACACCCACCGGCTGGTAAAGCGTGTAGTTGAGCATCTGGTCGTCCACCGGGTAACTGTGGCCGTCCATGCGGGTGCAGACTTCGGCGAAGAAATCGAAGTTGTGGGACGCCCGGGGAATCAGCACGTTCCTGGTCTGGTGGATCGGCAGGCCGGTGTCGAGGGTTTCCAGCTCGGCCAGGTGCGGCACGTTCTGTTCGATCAGCTCACCGAGCTTGCGCATCAAGCGGGCACGTTCCTTGGCCGGTGTGCCTGCCCACTTCGGAAAGGCTTCCTTGGCTGCTGCAACGGCCTGCGCCACTTCCTCGGCCCCACCGCTGGCGACTTCACCGATGGCTTCGCCGGTGGCCGGGTTGTAGTTGATGAAGGTGTCTTTGCTCTCGACCTCACGGCCGTTGATCCAGTGTTTGATCATGTTGCTCAAGCCTCTTTACGGGCGGCAAAAAAGTCCGCCTCGCTGACAATTCGATTGACCAGGCGGCCTACGCCTTCCACTTCCACGACCACTTCATCCCCCGGCACCACATCCGCCAGGCCTTCCGGGGTGCCGGTGGCGATCATGTCGCCGGGCTGCAGGGTCATGAAGCTGGACAGGTACTCGATCAAATACGGGATGTCGAAAATCATGTCTTTCGTACTGCCTTCCTGGCGCAGTTCACCGTTGATCCAGGTGCGCAGCTTCAGGTTGCTCGGGTCCGGCACGTCGGCGACATCCACGATCCATGGGCCCACGGGCGTGGTGGCGTCGCGGTTTTTCACCCGCAGGTTGGGGCGGTAGTAGTTTTCCAGGTAGTCGCGGATCGCGTAGTCGTTGCACACCGTGTAGCCGGCCAGATACTCCAGGGCGTTCTCGCGCTTGACGTTGCGCGCCGGCTTGCCGATGACCGCCACCAGTTCGCACTCGTAGTGCATGTAGGCGACGTTGTCCGGGCGCCAGGTCACCTGGTTGTGGCCGGTGTAGGTGCCGGGGGACTTGATGAACGCCAGCGGTTCGGTCGGTGGCTTGAAGGCCAGTTCGGCGGCGTGGTCGGCGTAGTTCAGGCCGAGGGCAAACATGCTGCCGGTGGCCGGTGGCAGCCATTCGACCTGGTCTTCAGCCAGCAGGCGACCGTCGGCCAGGCGCACGGCGTTTTCAGCTTCTACCAGCACCTGGTGGGCTTCACCTTCAAAGCGAATACGGGCGTGTTTCATGACAGCTCCTCTGCCTTGATGTGGTTGACCAGGCGGCCCAGGCCGCTGATCTCGACTTCAACCGTGTCGCCGGGTTGCACATCCACCCGGCCTTCGGGGGTGCCGGTGATCAGCACGTCGCCTTCGTGCAGGGTCATGAACTCGCTGATCTCGGCGATTAACTGCGGCAGGCTGCGCACGAAGTTGGCGGTGGAGTTTTGCTGGCGCAGTTCACCGTTGACGAACAGCTTCACGCTCAATTGATGCGGATTGGCGACCTGGTCGCGGGCCACCAGTTCCGGGCCCAATGCGCAGAAACCGTCCCGGCACTTGGCGTTCACCGCCGGGCGGTAGTAGCTGTCTTCCGGCAGGCTGAACTCATTGACGATGGTGTAGCCCGCCACATGCTCCAGGGCATTTTCGACGCTGACCCGGCTGGCGCTCTTGCCAATCACCACCCCGAGTGCCGGGCCCGGTTGCAGGCGTTCACCCTGTGGGTGCAGCACCACGCCGTCGTGGCCGTTGCGGGTATTGGGCGTCTTGATAAACAGCACCGGCTTCACCGGTGGTTTCTGGTAAGGCGCTTGTTCGAATTCGGCGAGACGTTGGTTCAGCAACCCCTGGTAGTTCAGCGCAACGCCGAACAGGGTGCCGTTCGCAACATCATGCAGGGCACGGCTCATGCTTTTCTCCTGGCAGTGGCGGGGCAGATTCGGACCTGCACCGTGGGAAATTCGTTAACGTGTTAGCGTTATAATTAAGATGTTAACTATCGTCAAGCGTGGCAATATTTCAGGGCAGTCAAAACAACAAAGAGAATGCAGTGATGAGCGATCGTCAGCCGATCCCCAACATCAACATCGGGCAGGTCTACGACCAGCGTTACAGCGATGCCGAGGTGCACTACGACCGGCTCGGCAACCTGGCGGGATTTTTTGGCCGCAACATGCCGGTGCATCGCCATGACCGGTTTTTCCAGGTGCATTACGTCAAGACCGGCGCGGTGCGGGTCTACCTGGACGACCAGCAGTACCTCGAATCCGGGCCGATGTTTTTCCTCACGCCGCCGACGGTGGCGCATTCCTTCGTCACCGAAGCCGACGCCGACGGCCATGTGCTGACCGTGCGCCAGCAACTGGTGTGGGCCTTGATTGACGCCGACCCCAGCCTGGCCCCCGGCGCACAATTGCCGGCGGCCTGCGTGGCGTTGGCGCGGCTGGCACCGGAGTTTCAGCCCGAGGTGCGCCGCCTGGAATTCCTGTTTGATGAGCTGTGCAGCGAGATCAACGCCCAGGCCAGCGGACGCGGTTCGGCCCTGGACAGCCTGACGCGGCTGATCATGATCAGCCTGCTGCGGCTCTGCGCCAATTCCCTGGAAGCCCGCCCTGCACGTCACGAAGACCTGCGGATCTTTCACCGCTTCAACGAACTGATCGAAGACCACTACCTGCAACACTGGCCGCTGTCGCGCTACGCCGACGGTATCGGCGTCACTGAAGCGCGGCTCAACGAGGTGTGCCGACGCATCGCCGACCTGCCGTCCAAGCGCCTGATTCTGGAGCGGCTGATGCAGGAGGCCCGACGCCTGCTGCTGTTCACCGGCAGTTCGGCGAATGAAATCTGCTACCAGTTGGGGTTCAAGGACCCGGCGTATTTCAGCCGGTTCTTCCAGCGCTACGCGCAGATGACGCCGGGGGAATACCGCCAGCGTCAATCGGGGTTGCGTTGAGGTGGCCAGCGTTACCACAGGGCTACGGTGTAGCCGATGATCACCCGGCTTTCGTCGATGTCGCTGGTCAGGCCGTTGCTTGAGCGCAGGGTCGCATTGCGCAGGCGCACGTTGACGTTCTTCAGCGGGCCGCTCTGCACGGTGTAGACCAGGTCGGTGTCGCGCTCCCATTCCCGGCCGTTGCGCACCGTGGCGGTTTGCGCGTGGCTGCCGTCGACGTAGCGGGTCATGAAGGTCAGGCCCGGCAGGCCGAGGGCGGCGAAGTTGTAGTCGTAGCGCGCCTGCCAGGCATCGGTGTTGGCCTTGGTGAAGATATTGATGGTCACCAGGTTGACCGAATACGGATCTTGCCCCGGGAAGGCAAAGTCGCCGTCGCCGGAAAGGTTCTGGAAGCCCAGGCCGAATTTGTGTGCGCCCACCGACAAACTGAACATGCCGTTGAAAAAGCGGTTGTCGATCCGCCCGCCGTCGACCCGCGAAGCGCTGCGCAGCAGGGCGCTGCCTTGCTCGCGGGTGTCGAAGTAGCGCAGGTCGGTGCGCAGGTTCACGCCCTGGGCCAGCGGCAGGTCATGCACCAGGCCGATGAAATTCTGGCGGTAGATGTCCTGCATCTGCGCGTAGTAATAGGTCGCGGCCAGGTGCGGGTTGATCGCGTAGGTGCCGCCGGCAAGGTCCAGGTGGCTGCTGTTGACGCCGCCGTAGCTCATGGACTCGTTGTTGGAGGAGTCCCGCAGGTTCTGCTTTCCCAGGCGGCCGACGTTCAACGTCAGGCCGTCGATGTCCTGGGAGGTCACCAGTTCACCGTTGTAGGTCGACGGCAACAGGCGCGTGTCGTTGTAGGCGGCCACCGGCAACAGCGGTTGCAGGGTGCCGAGCTTGAGCACGGTTTTCGACACGCGCAATTTGGCGGTCAGGCCGAGTTCGCTGTAGCTGTCGGCCGGCTCGCCGCTGGCGCCAGACGGCAACAGCCCGGTGCCCCGGCGGTCGCGGCTGGAGTCGAGCTTCAGGCCCATTTCACCCAGGGCGTCCACGCCAAACCCGACCACGCCTTCGGTGTAGCCCGACTCCATGCGCAGCACAAAACCTTGCGCCCATTCGTCTGCCTTGTTCTGCGGCGCGTTGGCCTGGCGAAAGTCGCGGTTCATGTAGAAATTGCGCAGGTCCAGGCTGGCCTTGCTGTCCTGGATGAAGTCGGCGTGGGCGACCAGAGGGCTAAACGCGGCGCACAGGCCAGCGCTTGCCGCCGTGCGAAAGAGGCACGAATGCATGAGGGGCGTTCCTTTTGTTGTTTTTGTTGGTAGAGCCCGCCACCAGGGCAGGGGCGGGCATATTGTTAACATGTTATCTTTAAGCTGAATAGCTGGATTAACAGGTTTTTATGAATTCGTTTCGAAATTAACGACTTGCTGCGTGCGTCGGGTTGCGCACGCGGAACACCGACTCTAAGCTTCGTCGCTTCGACCTCTATTGCGCGTGAACCATGCCCACCCCCAGACCGTCCCTTACGCTCACCTTGCTCCAGGCCCGCGAAGCGACCATGGCGTTCTTCCGGCCGTTGCTCAATGAACATGACCTGACCGAACAGCAGTGGCGGGTGATCCGCATCCTGCGCCAGCAAGGCGAACTCGAAAGCCACCAACTGGCGCACCTCGCATGCATCCTCAAGCCGAGCATGACCGGCGTACTGGGGCGGCTGGAGCGTGACGGCATCGTGCGCCGGCGCAAATCCGCCGAAGACCAGCGCCGGGTGTTCGTCGCCCTGACCGAACAGGGCCAGCAGTGTTTCGTCGACATGAGCGCCGGGATGGAAAGCAATTACCTGAAGATCCAGGAGCAGTTCGGCGAGGAATCCCTGGAGCAATTGATGGAGCTGCTCCAGAAGCTCAAAGGCATCAAACCGTAATAATCAAAAAATAGTGGCTGAAGCCTGTCCCTTTTTTTCACGTGACTGGTCATTCCAGGTAAGTGAACAAAATCGAGAGCTTCTTCCAATGCCCGCAATACGCCCGTTGCTGAACCTCAGCCTCATGCTGAGCCTGAGTGCCAGCCCGTTGTTCGTTCCCATCAGCTATGCCGAAGACGGTGCGTCCCGGCGCAGCTACCAGGTGCCGGCCGGCAGCCTGAGCGCCGCGCTGACCCGTTTCGCCGGGCTGGCCGGGGTCAACCTCTCGGTGGACCCGGCGCTGGTCAGCGGCCGCAACAGCAGCGGGTTGTCCGGCGAATACGGCGTCGAAGAAGGTTTCGCGCGCCTGCTCCAGGGCTCCGGCCTGCAACTGCAGCCCATGGGCGAGCAGGCCTATAGGCTGACCCCGGTTCCCGAAGGCGGCAGCCTGCAACTGGCGCCCACCTCGATTCTCGGCACCACCGGCGATGCCGGCAGCGAGTCCTTTGCTGGTGGCCAGGTGGCGCGCCGTGGCTCCCAGGGCCTGCTGGGCTCGAAGGACTTCATGGATACCCCGTTCAGCATGACCACCTACACCAGCGCGGCGGTCAAGAACCAACAGGCGCGTACCCTTGGCGACCTGATTGCCAGCGACCCCTCGGTGCGCGCCACCAACCCGGCCGGCGGGCGCTATGAGCAATTCACCATTCGCGGCTTCAGCCTGTTCAACAGTGATGTCGCCTACAACGGCCTCTATGGCGTATTGCCGACCTACACCATCGATATGGAAATGGCCGAGCGCGTCGACATCATCAAAGGCCCCAGCCAGTTGATCAACGGCATCTCGCCACGGGGCAGTGTGGGCGGCGGGATCAACGTGGTGCCCAAGCGTGCCACCGACACACCCATCACCTCGCTCACCGGCAGTTGGGCCTCCGACAGCCAGGCGGGCGGAGCCGTGGATATCGGCCGGCGTTTTGGTGAAGACAATAAATTCGGCCTGCGTTTCAACGGCGTGAAGCAGTCCGGCGACACTGCCTGGGACGACCAGAGTGTCGACCGCGAAATGGCCGTGTTGGGCCTGGATTTTCGCGGTGAACGCCTGCGACTCTCCACCGACATCGGCCGCACCGAGCGCGACACCGACGCCCCCCAGGAACGTGTGCAAGTCGGGCCCAACGCCAGGGTGCCGAGTGCCAACGACGTACGCCACAACTACGCGCAGCCCTGGAGCAAGGCAAGCACCAACGACACCTTCGGCACGGTCAACGGCGAGTTTGATCTCAGCGACAACGTAATGCTCTACGGCGGCGTCGGTGCGCGCAAAAGCAACCATGACTTCCTGCGCCATGCTGTGTCAGTGACCAACAACGCCGGCGATTTCAGCGTGCAGCCCCGCGACTTCACCCGTGATGAAAACGTGCGCACCGCCACGGCGGGCGTGCGCAACTGGTTCCATACCGGCCCGGTGAGCCATGAGGTCAACCTGGCGGCCAGCTACTTCTACATGGACTTCGAAAACGGCGGCGCGCGATATGCGCCGGGTTCGAGCAATATCTACAACCCTGTGGAAACCCCCGCGCCTGGCCGGCCAACGCGATTTGACTCGAAGGTCTACACCGAAAACCGTTTCAGCGGTGTGGCGTTGTCCGACACCCTGGGTTTTTTCGATGACCGGTTGCTGCTGACCCTCGGTGCGCGCTGGCAGCGGGTCAAGGTCGACGACTGGACCGATGACGTCAAAGGCGACACCGCCTACGACGAGGAAAAAATTTCACCGTCCGGCGGCATCCTGTTCAAGGCCACCGACAAGCTCTCGTTGTACGCCAACTACATGGAAGGCCTGAGCCAGGGCAAGGTCGCGCCGTCGGCGTCGGTCAACGATGACGAAATCTTCCCACCGTTCATCAGCCGTCAGGTCGAAGTCGGCGCCAAGTACGACGCCGGTGCGTTCGCGGTGACGGCCGCTGTATTCAGGATCAAGCAGCCGGCCTACGAGACCAACGCCACCACGCTGGTCTTCGGCCCCAATGGCAAGCGCCAGAACGATGGTGTGGAACTCAGCGTGTTCGGCGAGCCGCTCAAGGGTTTCCGCCTGCTGGGCGGGGTGATGTACATCGACAGCGAACTGACCCACACCACCAACGGCACCTACGACGGCAACCGCGCGCCGGCCACGCCCAAGTACAACGTCAACCTGGGCGCGGAGTGGGACGTGCCGACTGTTGAAGGCCTGACCCTGACCAGCCGCGGGATCTATTCCAGCTCGCAGTACCTGGACCAGTCCAACGTCAAGGAAATCGACGCCTGGACGCGGCTTGATGTCGGCGCACGCTACGCCTTCAAGGTCGACGACAAGCACATCACCCTGCGGGCCAATGTCGAGAACGTGGCCAACCGGCGCTACTGGAGTTCGGCCGGTGCCTCGGATGACAGCGAGCCGGGGTTGACCTTGTCGACGCCGCGCACTTACTTGCTGTCGGCCACCGTCGACTTCTGAGGAGCCTGCCATATAGCCTTCTGTACATCGATGGGCTTGGGCAGCAGGCGGTTCTGGTAAAACAGGTCCGCCGTCTCTTGCTGCGCCCCAATGATGTGCTTATCAATCGGCAGGATGGGCGATGGCGGCCGGTTGTCGACGTAACGTGCAATCACCCCGGCCGGCAAACCCATGAAACGGGTCAGCACCTGCAGGCTGTCTTCGCGCTGGCTGCGGGTCAGGGCTTCGGCGGCGCTCAGTTCATCGAGCAGGGCGTGGATGAACGGACCATTGGCCTCGGCGTATGCACGGCGCGCGGTATAGATCGGCCCAGACAGGTTCAAGCCTTCGCCGTTGGCCAGGACGCGGCTCGGGCTTTGGCTCAGGGCCAGTGACGAGTAGGGCTCCCAGATTGCCCAGGCGTCGACACTGCCTTGCTCGAAGGCGGCGCGGGCATCGGCCGGTGGCAGGTAAACCGGCTGGATATCCTTGTAGCTCAGGCCGGCTTTGTTCAAGGCCCGCAGGATCAGGTTGTGGGAGCTGGAGCCTTTCTGGAAGGCGACTTTCTTGCCCTTGAGGTCGGCGATGCCGTGCAGTGGGCTGTCGGCCTGCACCAGGATGGTTTCTGCTGTCGGCTTGGGCGGTTCAGCGCCGATGTAGACGAGGTCGGCGCCCGCCGCCTGGGCGAACAATGGCGGGATATCACCGGTGGACGCCACGTCCAGCGCGCCCACATTCAAGGCCTCGAGCATCTGCGGGCCAGCGGGGAATTCGATCCATTGCACCTTGGTCTGGTCGAAGCGTTTTTCCAGCAGGCCATGTTCCTTGGCGAGTACCAGGGCGATCGAGCCTTTCTGGTAGCCGATCCTCAGGGTGGCCGGCTCGGCGGCCATTGCGGTTTGAGTCAGGGCAAACAGCGCAAACAACAGTGCAGGAATTCTCATGCCGGTTTCTCCGCAAAGCGATTGGCCGGTCGCGCCAATCCAAGGTTTTCACGCAGGGTGGTGCCGGCGTATTCGGTGCGGAACAGGCCACGCCGTTGCAGTTCCGGCACCACCCCTTGGGCGAAATCTTCCAGCCCGCCCGGCAGGTGCGGCACCAGCACATTGAAGCCATCGGCGGCGCCATTCTCGAACCAGTGCTGCAGTTCATCGGCGATCTGCGCGGGTGTGCCGATCAGGCTGTAGTGCCCACGGCCACCGGCGATGCGCCGGCCCAGTTGCGCCAGGCTCAACTGTTCGCGGCCCGCCAGTTCGGTCAGCAGTTGCTGGCGGCTGCGCTGGCCGCTGTCGGTCAATGGCAGGTCCGGCAGCGGGCCGTCCAGCGGGTAGCCGGACAAGTCGAAGTTACCCAGCATGCGCCCCAGTAACGCGACGCCAACCTGCGGTTCGACCAACTGCTGGAAGGCCTCGAATTTGTCCCGGGCTTCAGTTTCTGTCTGCCCGACCACCACAAACACCCCCGGCATGATCTTCAGCGCATCCGGCTCCCGCCCGTATCGAGCCAGGCGACCCTTGAGGTCGGCATAGAACGCCTGGGCATTGGCCAATGATGTCTGGGCGGTGAACACCACTTCGGCAGTTTGTGCCGCCAATTCGCGGCCTGCCTCGGACGAACCCGCCTGGACAATCACCGGCTGACCCTGGGGCGAGCGCGCCACGTTCAGCGGGCCCTTCACACGAAAGTGTTCGCCGACATGCCCGAGTACATGCAGTTTCGCCGGGTCGTAGTAGCTGCCACTCGCCTTGTCGCGCACAAAGGCATCGTCTTCCCAACTGTCCCACAGCCCCGTCACCACTTGGTGAAATTCCCGGGCACGGCTGTAGCGTTCGCCGTGGCCGAGGTGCTCGTCGCGGCCAAAATTCTGTGCTTCGGCGGCGTTGTCCGAGGTCACCAGGTTCCAGCCGGCGCGCCCGCCGGACAGATGATCCAGTGAGGCGAACTTGCGCGCCACATGGTACGGCTCGTTGTAGCTGGTGGTGGCCGTGGCGATCAGGCCGATGTGTTCGGTCACCACGCTCAATGCCGACAGCAGCGTCAGTGGCTCGAAGTGATCCGAGCGCGCCATGCGGCTGGCAATTTCGCCGGTGGCGGCGGCAATGCTGTCGGCCACGAACAGCGCGTCGAATTTCGCCGCTTCGGCAATTTGCGCCAGGCGTTTGTAGTGGGCGAAATCCAGCCCGGCATTGGCCGGTACATCGGGGTGACGCCAGGCGGCGACGTGGTGCCCGGTGGCCATCAGGAAAGCGCCGAGTTTCAGTTCACGGGGCATGCTCAAAAATCCTTGCGCAGTTGCACGCCGAAGTAACGTTCATCGTCACGGGGTACGGCGCGGTAGATGTAGCTGCCGCCACTGGCCAGCAGCGGTGAATAGGACTTGTCGGTGAGGTTCTTCGCCAGCAGGGCCACGCGCCAGCCGTTGCTGTAGTCGGCCAGGGCGACGCTGGCGTTCCAGATGCCGTAGGCGCCTTGCTTGGTGTCGACGTTCTGGCTGATGTCGTACTGCACTTCGCTCTGCCAGCTGTAGTCGGTACCCAGTTCGATATCCAGGCCGTTATCCAGCGGGATGCTGTAGTCGGCGCGCACGTAGCTTTTCCAGTCCGGGCTGAAGGGCAGCGGCTTGCCGTTGACGTTGCAGGACGCCGCCGCGCCAGGCGGGCAGGCGAACTCATCGATGCGGGCCCGGGTGTAGGCCAGCGCGCCGGAGAGCTTCAGTTGTTGGGTGGCCTGCAGTGCGTAGTCGAGTTCGACGCCTTCGGTGCTGACGCTGCCGGCGTTGATCAAGCGCGTCACCACTTGCCCGGCGACGGTGTCGAAGAAGTTCGCCTGGTAGTTGTCGTAGTCGCTGTGGAAGATCGCCAGGTTGGTGGTCAGGCGATTGTTCCAGCTGGTGGCCTTGATCCCGACTTCCCAGGTGTTGGAGGTTTCCGGTTTCAGCGCGTCGGTGTCCCGTGGCTGCATGTTGAAGAACACGTTGTAGGCCGGGCCCTTGTAGCCGCGCGAGTAGGTCAGGTAGCTGGTGACGGTGTCGCTCAGGTCGTATTGCACCCCCAGCCGGCCGGACCAGCCGTCTTCGTCCACCGAGCCGGAACTGCTGGTGGCCGGTTGAATGCCGCTGACAGTGGTGGCCGAAGTGGAGACACGGCGGTGATCGTATTCCAGGTCGTCGTGGGTGTAGCGCAGGCCGGCGATGCCACGAAAGGCCGAGGTGAAATTCAGCGTGGTCTCGCCGAACACCGCGTAGCTGTCGCTGGTGGTGCCGTAGTCGGCGATGCCGCGGTCGGTGCGTGTGGTGGTGGTCAGGGTGCGCTGGTAGGTTTCCTGGTCCTTGCCGTGCATGTAGAACAGGCCGCCGACGTATTCGAGGAATTCGCCTTTGGGCGAGGCCAGGCGCAGCTCCTGGGAGTATTGGTCGAACGCCAGTTGGCCTTTGTCGGCGGTGCCGGGGAAAGCGGCGGTCACGGTGCCCAGGCGGTCGCCGTCCTGGTACTGGGTGTTGTCCCAGCCGCGCCAGGCAGTGATCGAGGTCAGGGTGTAGTCGCCGAGGTTCCAGTCCAGTTGGGCAGACAGGCCTTTGTTGGTGTCCTCCACGTGGCTGCGGGTGTCGGTGTTGATGTCGCGGTTGTCGCTGGTCCCGCGCACCGGGTTCAGCGCGTTGGCGAACGCCGGGGTCAGGGATTTGCTCACCACGCCATTTGGCGCATCGTCGTGGGACTGCATGTAGTCGGCAATCAGGGTCAGTTTCACGTCGTCGTTGGGGGTGAACTCCAGTTTGCCGCGCACGCCCTGATGGTTGTAGCCGTTCACTTCCTGGCCGTTGTGCTTGTTGTCGACGTTACCGTCGTAGCTGCCGAACAGCCCGCTGATGGAGCCCTTCAGCGTACCGGGAATCAGGCTGCCGCCCAGGCCGAAGCGGGTGCGGCTTTCATTGCCGCTGAAGTAGGACTGGTCGATATAGCCGTGGGTCTCGGCCGTCGGCGCCTTGCTGGTGATATTCAGCACGCCGGCCGAGGCGTTCTTGCCGAACAGTGTGCCCTGGGGCCCGCGCAGCACTTCGACACGATCCAGGTCGAGCAGGTCCAGGGTAGCCTGGCCGGGGCGGGCGTACACCACGCCGTCAATCACCGTCGCCACCGTGGGTTCAACCCCGGGCGAGGTGGATATCGTGCCCACTCCGCGTACGAACAACGAGGTGTCCTTGTTCGACGCGCCGGTACGGAAATTCAGCGAGGGTACCTGCTGGACGATGCTCGCCACGCCGTTGCGATTGTCACGCTCCAGTTGTTCGCCATCGAGCACCGAAACTGCTACCGGGACTTTTTGCAGCGACTCTTCGCGGCGGGTGGCAGTGACCGTGACCGGCTTGAGGGTGGGTTCCTGGTCGTCGGCGGCGAATGCAGCGGGAACGGGCAGGGCGGCGAGCCCCGCCAGTAGCCAACCCAGGTGGGCGCGGCGCCCGGTGGCGGCGCGTATGGATTGCGAAAGTTTTTGAGGTTGCCCCGAATGTGTGTGCATGCTCTGACCGCTCGAAAAATGCCCTGAACCGCTGCCGTTCTGCGACGACAGCGCCGTTGAATCCGTCTTGGGCATTCGCTCGAGCGAGTAGCAGACAAAACGCTTTGGTAGCGCTAACATCGGCATTATTGGTAGGTGCGATATAGAGCGTCAAATACTAAAAAATTAGTTTTATATTCTTTTAGGTTTTTAACAGGATCGTCCCTTGAGCGAAGACAAACCCCGGAAACGCCGTGGTGCCGGCCGCGTCACCTTGAATACCGTGGCGCGCCAGGCCGGTGTGTCAGCGATTACCGTGTCGCGCTATTTCAACCAGCCGGAGCAGGTCTCGCCCGAACGCCGCGAACGCATCGCGGCGGTGGTTGCCGAATTGGGCTATGTGCCGAACCTGGTGGCGGGTGGGCTGGCGTCGGCGCGGGGCAGGATCGTCGCGATGGTGATTCCAAACATCTCCGGGCCGATCTTCGCCAATACCATCCAGGGCTTCAGCGATACCCTCAGCCGCCACGGCTACCAATTGCTGCTGGCGTCCAGTTACTTCAGCGCCGAGCAGGAAGAAAATGCAGTGCGCGCGTTTCTTGGCTGGTCCCCGGCGGCATTGGTGCTCACCAGCCGCTTCCATAGCGCGGGCACCGAGAAGATGATCGCCGAGGCGGATATCCCGGTGGTTGAAACCTGGGATTACCAACCCGAGCGGGAGCCGTTGCAGATTGGCTTCTCGCATTACGAGGTGGGCGTGACGGCTGCGCGCTACCTGCATGGCAAGGGTTATCGGCGCATCGCGTTCGTACAGAACAGCGCGCCGGGGGACTTCAGTGCACTGGAACGCCGGGATGGCTACAGCGCGACCCTGATTGAGCTGGGCATGCAGCCGTGGGTGTTTGCCCCGGGCGCCGATCGCGCACCGTTTGAGGCGGGCAAGCAAGCGATGCAGGCATTGATGAGTGCCGCCATTCCACCGGACGCAATCATCTTCGCCAATGACAACCTGGCCGCCGGTGGCCTGCTGGCCGGGCAACGGGCAGGTCTGGAGATCCCCAAGGATTGCGCCGTGCTCGGCTTTGGTGATTACCCGTTTGCCGAAATGCTCTTGCCCAGTCTCAGCACCATCAAGCCGCCCGCCCTGGAGATCGGTGTGCTGGCGGCAACGCGGGTACTGGAAAGCCTGGGCGTGTTGCCGGTTGAGGATGAGGTGCAGCGCTTGAACCTGCTGGAGTGCCGCTTGATCGAGCGCGAGAGCGCCTGAGTCCAGTTGCGGCTCATGGCCATGTTGCGTTGACTCTCGGTATTTTCTGATAACGGATTATTCAAGGTCAGGCGCTGAAACATGCGTTTGATTGCGTGCGCTCGTCTCTTTTTTATCAGTGGGTAGTTCTTCTTCGGTGACAAGTTTTAGCGATGGCTAATTGCAATTAGTGCGGTGAGTTTCGCGATTTAAAAAGTGCAATGACTTGGTGGGTTGTTCTTTTGAGTAGTGTCCATGTGATATTGCAAGGTGGCCTATTGAACTGATCATTGATTGCCATTAGGTGCCGGGATAGACCCAGATCTTGCGTGAGACTGGCGATATTTTCTTGCGCTGATGAACTAAGTTTAAACATGTCAGTCGATGCTTTAAACATCATGTGTACGGTCATGGCTAACTAATGGCGCCTGTTGGTAGTTCTAAAAGGCCATAACTTAAGTGGGCTGTAATACAAAATGTTTTGGTGTAGGGTCCGTACCTTGTCATGACAGCGCTTGCGCTAAAAACCTCCAACTAAGTGTGGATGCCCTTGTTCCGGCGTGTGCCACGGAACAGGTTTTTAAATAGCCCCTCAGACTTGTGCAGATGCCCCAGCCGATACCGTCAATGCCCATCGATGCATGCCGAATGCAGATTCCGGATGCCGAACAAGTGTGCGCGTGGCTGATGCGAAAAGCCGGTCTGAAAACCGTCGACCTGGAACGTGCTCGACGGTTATCCCAGGAATCCGACGACCCCGAACTGCTCGGCCTGCTGACGCGCCTGGGGCTCGTTTCCGAAGTGGAACTGGCGCGGGCCTGGGCCGATTTGCTCGGCGCGCCGTTGCTGCTGGCGGACGCCGCACCGCCCGTGCTCGACCCGCTGCCGGCGCTGACCGAACGCTTCATGCGCCATTACCAGGTGGTGCCGGTGGGCTGGAGCCACGGTGGTGTGAGGGTGTTGGCGGCCAACCCGGCGCTGCTGTATCCGTTCCAGGCCCTGGCGTACGCGTGCGGCGTGCCGGTGTGGCTGGCGGTCGGGCCGCGCAACGAAGTCGAAACCCTGATCGAGCGTTACTACGGCCAGGGCCGTTCCGCCATGGGCACCCTGATCGAAAACCTCGATGAACAGGGCGGCGCCCTGGAAGACATCGAACACCTCAAGGACATGGCCTCCGAAGCCCCGGTGATTCGCCTGGTCAACCTGATCCTGCAACGGGCCGTGGAGCACCGCGCCTCGGACATCCATATCGAACCCTTCGAAAACCAGCTCAAGGTGCGCTACCGCATCGACGGTGTGCTGCATGAAGCGGAAGCGCCGCCGGCGAGTTCCTCGGCGGCGGTGATTTCCCGGGTCAAGATCATGGCGCGCCTCGACATCGCCGAGCGCCGCCTGCCGCAGGACGGCCGGATCATGTTGCGCATCCAGGGCAAGGAACTGGACCTGCGGGTATCCACGGTGCCCACCAGTTTTGGCGAGTCGGTGGTGATGCGCCTGCTGGACCGCCAGACCGTGCAGTTCGATTTCCAGAGCCTGGGCTTTGACGGCCAGCGCCTGGAAACCTTCCTTGAAGTGCTCGAGCGGCCCCACGGCATCCTGCTGGTCACCGGGCCCACCGGCTCGGGTAAAACCACCACGCTCTATACCGCGTTGTCGCGGCTCAATACCGCCGAGCGCAAGATCATCACCGTCGAAGACCCGGTGGAATACCAGCTGGAAGGCATCAACCAGATCCAGGTCAAACCCGCCATTGGGCTGGACTTCGCCGGCGCGCTGCGCTCCATCGTGCGCCAGGACCCGGACGTGATCATGATCGGTGAAATCCGCGACCTCGAAACCTGCCGCATCGCCATCCAGTCCTCCCTGACCGGCCACCTGGTGCTCTCGACCCTGCACACCAACAGTGCCGCAGCGAGTATCACGCGCCTGCTGGACATGGGTGTGGAGAGCTACCTGATCGCCTCGACCGTCAATGGCATCCTCGCGCAGCGCCTGGTGCGCCGCCTCGACCCGGCGACCCGTGAGGCGTTCGAAGCGCCGCCGGAGTTGATCGAGGAACACGGCCTCGACCGCTTCACCGAACAGCGCCCGATCCTGCTTTACCGGCCTCGCGCCAACGCCGCCGGCGGCGGTTACCACGGCCGCAGTGCAATCACCGAATTGCTGGTGATGAATGACGAACTGCGCAGCTTGTTGATGCGCCAGGCCGACGCCGCGACCCTCGAACAGGCCGCCCGCCGTGGTGGCTTGCGCACCCTGCATGAAGAAGGCCTGCGCCAGGCGGTGGCCGGTGTCACGTCCCTTGAAGAAGTGTTGCGCGTCACCCGTGGAGAGGGCGCGTGAGCCTGTTCAAATACCGTGCCCTGGACAGCCAGGGCGTCGCGCAGAACGGCACCCTCGAAGCGAAGGACCAGGCCGCCGCCGTCGCTGCGCTGCACAAGCGTGGCCTGCTGCTATTGCACATCGATGCCGCCGGTGCCCAAGGGCTGCGCAATGCCTTCGGGCGCGGTCAGTTGAATGGCGCGGCGCTGGTCAGTTTTACCCAGCAACTGGCCACCCTGCTGGGCGCGGGCCAACCGCTGGAGCGCTCGCTGGGCATCCTGCTCAAGCAGCCCGGCCAGCCGCAGACCCGGGCACTGATCGAGCGTATCCGCGAGCACGTCAAGGCCGGCAAGCCATTGTCGGCAGCGCTGGAAGAGGAGGGCAGCCAATTTTCGCCGCTGTACCTGAGCATGGTCCGTGCCGGTGAGGCGGGCGGTGCGCTGGAGAACACCCTGCGCCAACTCAGTGACTACCTGGAACGCAGCCAGTTATTGAGAGGCGAGGTGATCAACGCGCTGATCTATCCCGCCTTCCTGGTGGTGGGCGTGCTCGGTTCCCTGGCGCTGTTGCTGGCTTACGTGGTGCCGCAGTTCGTGCCGATCTTCAAGGATCTGGGCGTGCCGATTCCGTTGATCACCGAAGTGATCCTGGGCCTTGGGCAGTTCCTCGGCGCCTATGGCCTGGCGGTTTTTGCCGGGTTGATCGTGACGGTCTGGGCCCTGGCGGCACGCCTGCGCAACCCACGACACCGCGAGCAGTACGACCGGCGCGTGCTGGGTATCCGCGTTATCGGCCCGCTGTTGCAGCGGGTCGAAGCCGCACGCCTGGCACGCACCCTCGGCACCTTGCTGAGCAACGGCGTGGCGCTGCTGCAAGCGCTGGTGATCGCCCGCCAGGTCTGCACCAACCGTGCCTTGCAGGCACAAGTGGCCCAGGCCGCCGAGTCGGTGAAAGGCGGCGGCACCCTGGCCAGTGCATTTGGCAGCCAACCGCTGCTGCCGGACCTGGCCCTGCAAATGATTGAAGTCGGCGAACAGGCCGGTGAACTGGACAGCATGCTGCTCAAGGTCGCCGACGTGTTCGACGTCGAAGCCAAGCGCGGCATCGACCGCCTGCTCGCCGCCCTGGTGCCGTCCCTGACGGTGGTCATGGCGGTGCTGGTGGCGGTGATCATGCTCGCGATCATGCTGCCGCTGATGAGCCTGACCAGCAATATATGAAGACCCAAGGAAGCAAGCCGATGCGCCATACCCGTTTCAAACCCGCCCGCCGCCAAGGCGGTTTCACCTTGCTGGAAATGCTCGCGGTGATTGTGTTGCTGGGCATCGTCGCGACCATCGTGGTGCGCCAGGTGGGCGGCAACGTCGACAAGGGCAAATACGGCGCGGGCAAGGCGCAACTGGCCAGCCTGAGCATGAAGATCGAGAGCTACGGCCTGGACGTCGGCTCGCCACCCAAGACCCTCCAGCAATTGGTCGACAAGCCCGGCAACACCGCCGGCTGGGCCGGGCCGTACGCCAAGCCCTCAGACCTCAAGGACCCGTTCGGCCATGCCTTCGGCTATCGCTTCCCCGGTGAACATGGCGCCTTCGACCTGATCTTCTACGGTCAGGACGGCCAGCCCGGCGGCGAAGGCTACAGCGCCGACCTGGGCAACTGGGAATAATGCCGGCCCTCCAACGCGGCTTTACCCTGCTGGAGATGCTGGTGGTGATCGTGTTGATCAGCATCGCGGCCGGGTTGGTGGGATTTGGCCTGCAACAAGGCCTGCGGGTAGCGAAAGAGCGCCAGGTGGTCGGGCAGATGGTGGATGCCCTGCGCAGCACACGGGCACGGGCGATTGTCAGCGGCAGGTCGGCCAAGACCGTCTTCGACTTGGCCCGGCTGAGCTTTCAGGCGCCGGGGCAACCCATCAAGCACTGGCCGGCCGATCTGCAAGTGACCCTGCACACCGCCGAACACGCAGGCGCTGCGGTGGAGTTTTACCCCGACGGCAGCTCTACCGGCGGCAACCTGTTATTGGCCAATGGCACGCGGCGCTGGCGCATCGACGTCGGCTGGCTGACCGGCAGCGTGCAGTCCAGGGCATTGCCATGAAGCGTCAGTCGGGTTTCACCTTGCTGGAAATGCTCGCAGCGCTGACCCTCATGGCGATCTGCAGCACGGTGTTGCTGGTCGCGTTCGGCCAAAGCGCGCGCTCGTTGTTGCAGGTGGCCCACAGCGACCGCCTGACCCATACCGCCTTGAGCGTGATGGATCAGGAGGCGTCGGGGCCCCTGGCCAGTGGCGTGCGCCAGGGCGAGCTGGACGGCATTGCCTGGCAACTGCGCGTCGCCCAGCAGCCCACCCGCATCGGTCAGCCACATTTGTTTCGCCTCGATCTCAGCGTCAGCGAAGGTCTGCGCCGCGCAAATTTCAGTACCTTGAAACTGCGCGCCAGCCGCGACGGGAGCCTCCAGTGAAGCAGCAGCGGGGCTTCACGTTGCTCGAAATCATGATCGTGCTCAGCCTGCTGGGCGTGTTGTTGGCCCTGGTGGGCGGCGCGCTCCTGGGAGCCAACCGTGCAGTACTCAAGGCGCAGCGCTACACCGTCAGCCTGGATGAAAGTCGCGCCGCGCAACAGTTCCTGCGCACTTCCATCAGCGAGGCGCTGCCCCTGGACGTGACCGAGGACGACAGCCAGACCAACGGCTTTTTTGTCGGCGCTCCCCAGCGCCTGCAATACGTCGCGACCTTGCCGGGCGTGCTCGGCGGCGGTATCCAGCGTTTCACCTTGCAGTTGACCGAGCGCGAGTTGCAGGTGGCGTTCGCACGGTTTGAGTCCAATGCCCAAGTGAGCGTGCCGGCCACCCGCAGCGAACCGCAGGTGTTGCTGAAGAACGTCGAGGATCTGCAATTCAGCTATCGCGGCCTGTCGCCCAAGGGCCAGGCCACCGGTTGGATCAGTGACTGGCCGTGGACCAAACGCCTGCCTTATGCGGTACGCATTGCAGCACAAGTCAACGGACCGGTGCCGTGGGTCACCCAAGTGGTTGCCTTGCGCCTGAACCTCTCCAGCGGAGCATCAGGCGAATGAAGCGTCAGCGCGGCGTTGCATTGCTGCTGGTGCTGTGGGTACTGGCGTTGCTCAGCTTGCTGCTGGGCGGCCTGGCCGGTTGGGTACAACTGGAAAGCCGCCAGGCCCTGTGGCATCGCCAGCATACCCAGGCGCTGCTGGCGGCGGAGGCGGGCGTGGCGTTGGCCATGCAGGCCCTGGCCGACCCGCTGCAACGCAAGCAATGGATCGCCGACGGCCGCGAAATGCCCCTGGTATTTGATGACGCACAGCTTCACGTGAGCCTGCACAGCGAGCGCGGCAAGCTGTATTTGAACAGCGCAGAGACGGCCGACTTTGCCCGCCTGGCCCTGGCCTGCGGCGCCACCCAGGCCCAGGCCAGTCGGCTCGCCAGGGACCTGGAAGTGCGGCGCAACGCAGGCCTGGCGCCGTTCCGCGTGGTGGAGGAAGTGCGGCAATTGCCCGGCATAACCCAGGCGCTGTACAGCCGGCTGGCCCCGGAAATCAGTTTGTGGAGCGGCCTGGACCGGCCCGATCCCGCTTTCGCCAGCCCATTGATGCGCCAGGCGCTGAACCTGCCCCGGCAGAGCGCAGTAGGGGCCGACCCCGGTGACGTGCTGGTGATCGACAGCCGCGCACAACGCCCCGGCGGTTACCACGCCCGGTTACGAACCACGGTTTTATTGAGCCCATCGGAGGGAAGCGCACAACCTTATCGGGTGCTGCGTTGGCAAGAATGAATCCATACCTTTCGGCGCCAGTGGCGCGCCTTCAACAGCTGGCCGAACCGCTCACCCGGCGCTGGCGCGGCAGCTTGCTGCAAGTGGGCTGGCGCCTGTGGCTCAAGGAGCTGCGTGGCTGCCTGCCGGCGTGGCTGTCGGTCCGTGACATCCCCGAGCACCGCTACCACTGGCCGTTGACCGAGCCGGTGGCAAAACCTGCCGACGAGGTGCGCCAGGTGCTGGTGCTCGCGCCCTCGGCGGTGCTGCGGCAAACCCTGCAACTGCCCCTGGCGGCCGCGCGCAACCTGTCGACGGTGGTGGGTTATGAGCTGGACCGCTTTACCCCGTTCGAGGCTGAACAGTTGTACTTCGTGGCCCGCCAGGAACGGCGCACCGCCACGCATGTGCAAGTGACCCTGGTGGCCATCCTGCGGGAGCGCCTGGATCAAATCCTGTTGGACTGCGCTGCTCTCGGCTTGCAGCCCCATGCGGTGGATGTGGACGGGCCAATGGGCATCGACCTGCTGCCGGCGCCGTTGCGCCCACGCCAGCGGCCGGCCGGGAAGGGCTTGCAACGCAGCCTGCCCTGGCTGTGCGGCGCCTTGCTGATTGCCGCGATGCTGCTGTGGCTCAACGACCGCCAGCGGGTGCTCGACGTCATGCAGGCGCAGGTGCAACAACAGAAAGCCCAGGTCGCCGAGGTCCAGAGCCTGCGCCAGCAACTGCTCAATACCCGTGGCGCCGCGCAGTACCTGATTCGCCGCAAGTCGGCACAACCGCCGTTGGCGGCGTTGCTCAACGAGCTGACCGCCTGCCTGCCCGCCGATACCTGGATCGACCAGTTGGACGTCAACAACGGCGCCGACGTGTCCTTCTCCGGGCAAAGCGCCAAGGCGAGTGCCCTGATCACTCGGATCAAGGCGTGCCACAGCCTGGAAAACCCCCAGTTCGAAGGGGTGATCCAACCCGATGCGCAAACCGGCAAGGATCAGTTTTCCCTGCGCGCCCACTTGCACCAGGAGGCCGCCGATGCGCCGACCACTGACACCCCGTGAGCGTCGCGGCGCCGCCTTGCTGGTCCTGGCGCTGGTGCTGGGCGGCGGTTACTGGCTGCTGATCGACAGCTGGTTCGCCGGGCCATTGCGTGCCATGGGCGAGCAGGCCGAACAGCTGCGCGAACAACAGCAACGCTATGCGGGCCTACTGCACCAGGGCGCCGCCTTGCGTGAGCAACTGGAGCAAGCCCGCCAGGACCCGGCCAGCAGCACCAGCCTGTTGTCGGGGGATGACCCCAGCGCCGTGGCGGCGGACCTGATGCAGCGCATCGCCGACCTGATCAACAGCCGCGCCGGCCTCGGCGGCGGCTGCAGCCTGACCCAGCGCATGCCCATCACCCCGGAGCAGGACGACACCGAGCCCTATCGCCAGGTCAAAGTCAGCCTGACCCTCAACTGCGCCATCGAACCCCTGACTGCGATCCTGCATGAGCTGGAGTACCAGCGACCGTTCCTGTTCGTGGATGAAATGAGCGTCCGTCGCGGGCCGAATGCCCCCGCCAGCGGCGGTGCCGGAAAGCTGGTGGTGCACCTGTTGGTGCGCGGTTATCTGCAACCGGCAGCCGCCACGCAGGCCCGCCGATGATCAATTCATTGCGCCCCCTCGAGTGGGGATTGCTCGGTGTGGCCGGGCTGCTGGGCCTGCTGATGGTGGGCATCTTGAGCAGCATCGGCGACGCGCCGCAGTGGTTGGATGAGCCTGCCTCCGCCGTGCGCGCCAATGCTTCGGCCAAGGTTCACGTGGCCCCGAGTGCGACCCTGGAAAGCCTCGCCGGCACCTGGCAGGCGCCGCTGTTCAGCCCCGACCGCAGCCCCGATGCCGCCGTGGGTCAGGCCGAGATTTCCAGCCTGTCGAGCCTGAAGCTGACCGGCGTGCTGCTCGACGGCGACCTGCGCGTCGCGCTGCTCAAGCGTGACGAGGGCCCGCCGCTCAAAGTCCAGCAAGGCCAGACTCTGCCCAACGGCTGGCGCCTGGAACACCTGACACCGGTGCACGCCCGTTTTGTGCTGGATGGCCGCACGCAAACCCTGAGCCTCAGCGTTCCGCGTTTGCCGCCGCCGTCCACCACACCACCGATTTCCCTTCCTCACGAGCCCGCCCCTTGATCGATACTTCCCCTCGCGCCTTGCGCACCAGCGTGTTTTGCCTGGCCACCGCCGTCGCCTTGGGCGGCTGTGGGTCATTCCCCGATCACCTCGACCCGGACGATGCCTTGCTTCACGAGGCGATGCAGGGCACCGGTTCGCAACGGCCGCCCGTGGACCCGGCCAGCGAGTCGCCTGCGGCCGACAGCCGCCAAGCCCAGGCGCCTACGCCGCCCCAGCGCCAGTTGATTCGCGGTAACCAGCAGTTCGTGCGCCAGCCCGCACCTGCGCCGGCGGTCAAGGATGAAGCCAGCGGCGACATCGTGTTCAACTTCGCCGACCAGCCGATTGAGGCGGTGATCAACAGCGTCATGGGCGACCTGCTGCACGAGAACTACAGCATCGCCCAGGGTGTGAAAGGCAACGTAAGCTTCTCCACCTCAAAGCCGGTGAGCAAGCAGCAGGCGCTGTCGATCCTCGAAACCCTGTTGTCCTGGACCGATAACGCGATGATCCGCCAGGGCCAGCGCTACGTGATCCTGCCCGCCAACCAGGCGGTGGCGGGCAAGCTGGTGCCGGAAATGAGCGTGTCGCAACCCTCCAGCGGGCTCTCGGCGCGGCTGTTTCCGCTGCGCTATATCTCGGCCACGGAAATGCAGAAACTGCTCAAGCCGTTCGCCCGGGAAAACGCATTCCTGCTGGTGGACCCGGCACGCAACGTGCTGAGCCTGGCCGGTACGCCGGATGAGTTGGCCAACTATCAGGACACCATCGACACCTTCGACGTCGATTGGCTCAAGGGGATGTCGGTGGGGGTGTTCGGTTTGCAACGGGCCTCGGTGGCCGAGTTGATGCCCGAGCTGCAAAAAATGTTTGGCCCCGACAGCGGCATGCCCCTGGCGGGCATGGTGCGCTTCCTGCCCATCGAGCGGACCAATTCGGTGGTGGCGATCTCGTCCCAGCCGCAGTACCTCAGTGAAGTTGGCGACTGGATTCACACCATCGATGAAGGCGGCGGCAACGAGCGGCAGATGTACGTCTACGACGTGCGCAACATGAAGGCCACGGACCTCGCCAAATACCTGCGGCAGATCTACGGCACCGGCGCGATCAAGGACGATGCGCCGGCCAAGGTGGCGCCGGGGCTGCGCACGGCGACCTTGTCGTCACTCAACACCAGCGGCGGCACCTCGGGTGGCTTGAACAACAGCAGCAATAGCCCGCCCGTCAGTGACGATGAGGACCAGGCCCCGGCCGCCAGCGAAGACGGTGAAAATGCAGAGCCGGGCGCTGCCAAAAGCCTCGACGCCGGCACCCGGATCACCGCGCAAAAAAGCAGTAACCAGTTGCTGGTACGCACCCGACCGGTGCAGTGGAAGGAGATCGAATCGGCGATCAAGCGCCTCGACAACCCGCCGCTGCAAGTGCAGATCGAGACGCGCATCCTCGAAGTCAAACTCACCGGCGAACTGGACCTCGGGGTGCAATGGTACCTGGGCCGCCTGGCGGGCAACTCCACCAGCACCACGGTAGCCAATACCCCTGGCAGCCAGGGCGCCCTGGGTGGCGGCGGTGCGGGATTGGGCGCGGATTCGCTGTTCTATTCCTTCGTCAGCTCCAACCTGCAAGTGGCCTTGCACGCCCTGGAAACCAACGGCCGCACCCAGGTGCTGTCGGCGCCGTCGCTGGTGGTGATGAACAACCAGCCGGCGCAGATCCAGGTGGGTGACAACATCCCCATCAGCCAGACCACGGTCAACACCGGCAACGCCGACAGCACCTTGAGCAGCGTCGAATACGTGCAGACCGGGGTGATCCTCGACGTGGTGCCGCGCATCAACCCGGGCGGCCTGGTGTACATGGACATCCAGCAACAGGTCAGCGACGCCGAGAACCAAACCACCAACAGCAGTGACACGCCCAACAACCCGCGCATCTCCACACGTTCGGTGTCCACCCAGGTGGCGGTGCAAAGCGGCCAGACCGTGTTGCTCGGCGGGCTGATCAAGCAGGACAACGCCGAGAGCGTCAGTGCGGTGCCGTACCTGGGGAAAATCCCAGGGCTGCGCTGGTTGTTTGGCAACACCAGCAAGTCCAAGGATCGCACCGAGTTGATCGTGCTGATCACGCCGAGGGTGATCACCAGCAGCGGTCAGGCGCGGCAGGTGACGGATGACTATCGCCAGCAGATGCAGCTGTTGCGACCGGCGAACTGAAGGACCTTTCAGCCCTTGCGTTGCAGGGTGTGATAACCCAGCGCTGCGCGGGCTTCACGCAGGGATTTGCCTTCATCGAGCAGCGCCCGGATACGCGCTTCCACCGCTTCAATCGAGCGTGCACAGGCTGCCACTTCATGGGCCCGCTCGCGCGGCACGATCACCACGCCGTTGGCGTCGGCGACCACGATGTCCCGGGCGCACACCCGGGCCTGGCCGACGGACACCGGCTGGTTTACCGCTTCCACTTCAACCCGGTCCTTGCCCGTGCGCATGAACCGGCCCTTGGTGAACAGCGGGTAGCTGTCGCCCAGGGCCTTGCTCACGTCGCGGCACACGCCATCGATCACCGTCGCGGCGATCCGCTGGCTGCCGGCGTACTGGGTCATGATGTCGCCCCACACCGTGCAGTCGGTGCGTCCGTCGTTGTCGATCACCACCACATCGCCTTCGGCCACGTCATCGATAAAGTCGCCTACGGTGCCCGGCGGGGTGCTGGCGCTGACGTAGCGCACGGTGAAGGCCGGGCCGACCACCACCTGGCGATAGTTGTCCAGGGGCATGATTCCCAGGCATTGGCCGGGCAGGCCGAGTTTGTCCAGGGCGTCGGACACGCCCGGGGTGTCCAGGCCGGCAAACAGGGCAACCAATTCTTGGTCTTGGGGTGACATGGATAACTCCTCGTGGTGGTGGCAAATCAGGTCGGGTGGCTGGAGGCCGGGCGGGGCTCGGCAATGGTCAGCAAAATGATGAAGCTGATGAACGAGCCGATCGCCAGCCAGGCGAACACGTAGTTCCAGCCGTAGTTGTCCAGCAGCAGGCCGGTGATGAAGGGCGTGGCGGCGGCGCCCAACTGGCCGATCATGTTCACGATGGCGTTGGAGATCGGGAAGGTCTTCTTGGTGGTCAGGCCCATCGGGTAGACCATGTAGGACGAGAAGCCGAGGCTCAGCACCACGCCGGTCAGCATCAGCAGCAAGCCGTAGGGCAGGGGCTCGGCCGGTGAGTTGATCAGCAGGTACATCATCAGCGAGGTGCCGACGGCTGACAGCAACATGCCCGGCTTGCGGCGCCCGCCCATCAGGCGGTCCGAGCAGAAACCGCCCAGCAGGTTGCCCAGCACCGCGCCCACCCAGGGCGCTGCCGAGACCAGGCCCATGTTCATGATCGAAAACTGCTTGACGGTCATCAGGTAGGTGGGAATCCACGCCAGCAGCACGCTGGAGACACCGAGCTGGAAGCAGTAGCTGGTGGCGCACCCCCAGATATTCCATGAGGTGAAAACCTGACGGTTGGTTTCCAGGGGCTTTTCATCGCGGGTGCGGATCACCCGGTCGAGCTTTTTCACCCACGCCGGCGTCTTGTGCACACGGGCGGTCTGGGCGATTGCGGTGTCTTCGACGATGTATTGAAGTTCGGCCTGGTTGACGAAGCGGCTGCGGGACGGATGGTCGGTGACCAGGAAGTACCAGACCACCGCCAGCACGATGCCCGGGATCGCAAAGAAGTAGAAAATCTCGCGCCAGCCCCATACCGAAATGATCACGGCACACAGCGGCGGCACGATCACCGGTCCGAACTTCACGGCCGACAGAAAGATCCCCGACGCGGTGCCTTTTTCCCGTGCCGGAAACCAGTTATTGATGGTGGTGGTCATGCTGATGGGCAGCGGGCCTTCGGCGATACCCAGGCCCAGGCGATAGAGTTTCAGCGCCAGCAGTGAGCTGGCGGTGCCCACCAGCCCGGTCAACAGGGAGGTTAGCACCATGGCCCCCGGCAGGATCCGGCTGACGCCAAAGCGCCCGAAGGCAAAGCCCGACGGCAGTTGTGCCAGGGCGTAAGCCAGCAGGAACAGGCTGACCAGGCCACCGGCCTGGGCGTTGCTCATTGCAAATTCCTGGCGAATGAACGGCAGCGCCACGCCGAGGTTGGCCCGGTCGGCGGCGGCCACGGTGTAGATCAGGAAAATCAGCGCAGCAACCACCCAGCGGTATTGGCTGCGCACAGCGGGTTTTATGACTTCAGGCATAGACATGGGGGCGGACCTTGTTGTTGTGAGTGTTGTCCTGTTCGGCCTTAATCTTAAGAAGGGGCGCACGCCACCATTAGCGATATTTATCTATGTGAACTCATCACTTTTATTCTTCTGCCAGCAAGCTGCTGCAGAAGCCGCGGATTGCCTCGCACGCCTGGCGCAACGACTTGTCATCCAGGGCATAGGCGATGCGGATGTACGGCCCCAGGCCGAAGGCGCTGCCATGCACCACGGCTACATTGGCCTCATCCAGCAGCGCCAGGGCCACGTCTTCATCGCTGCGCAGCAGCCGCCCGCCCGCCGAGGTGCGCCCGATCAGCGCGGCGCATGAGGCGAACGCGTAGAACGCGCCGGCGGGGCTGATGCACGTCAGGCCTGGCGTGTCGTTCAGCAACTGGACCATCAAGTCCCGGCGCGCCTGGAACACCCGGCGGCTGTCGCGGATGAAATCCCTGGGGCCTTCCAGTGCAGCGAGGGCCGCCTGTTGCGAGATCGAACAGGCGCCGGAGGTCTGCTGGCCCTGGAGTTTTTCCATGGCCTCCAGCAGCCAGCGTGGGCCGGTGGCGAAACCGATGCGCCAGCCGGTCATGGCGTAGGCCTTGGACACGCCGTTCATGGTCAATGTGCGTGGTGCCAAACGCGGCTCAACCTGGGCCAGGGTATGAAAGGCCTGGCCGTCGAAGATCAGGTGCTCGTAAATGTCATCGGCCAGGATCAGCACCTGCGGGTGGGCCAACAGCACTTCGGCCAGCGCCCGTAGCTCGCCCTCGCTGTACACCGCGCCGGTGGGATTGGACGGTGAATTGAGGATCAGCCAGCGTGTTTGCAGGGTGATTGCAGCAGCCAGGGCCTCGGGTGTCAGCTTGAATCCACTGTTGGCATTGCAAGTGACGATGCGCGCCTCGCCGCCGCACAGTTGCACCATCTCCGGGTAACTGACCCAGTACGGCGCGGGCACGATCACCTCGTCGCCTTCATTGAGGGTGGCTGCCAGGGCGTTGTAGATCACCTGCTTGCCGCCGTTGCACACGAGGGTGTCCTGCCAGGACACGTCCAGGCCGTTTTCGCGCCGGAACTTCGCCGCCACCGCCTCCCGCAGGGCCCGCGCACCGGCCACCTGGGTGTAGCGGGTATGCCCGGTTTCAATGGCCTGGATCGCGGCTTCGCGGATATGCGCCGGGGTGTCGAAATCCGGTTCGCCGGCGCACAGCGAGATAATCTGCGCGCCTTGCGCCCGGCGTTCGGCGACGCGGTCCATGATGCGATAGGTGGCAGACGGTTGTGCGCTGGCCAGGCGCGGGTTCAGCCGCTGGATATCGGCGCTCATCGGCTGATCGCCTCAAACTGTGCGTCGTGCATCACCTCGACCACCGAGCGCCCGCTGCGCACGGCCTGCACCATGCCGTCCTGGCGGCGGGCAATGCGCTCGCCCAGGTCCAGGACCTTTTCGATCACCGCCTGGGGCACGAACACCGTGCCGCAGGTATCGGCGATCACGTAGTCGTCCTCGCTGACGCTTACGCCAGCAACGCTGAGGGTCACGCCGGCGTCGAGCTGCACCACGCGGTTGCGCGCGCTGATCATGGTCACGCCGCGTCCGTACACCGGATAGCCGATGGCTTCGCTGCCGTCGATATCGCGGCTGAAACCATCAATCACCGTACCGCGTATGTGTTTGCGCAACGCCGCGTTGGCGATGATGTCGCCCCAGCAGGAAATGCCCTCGATACCGCCGGCAATCACCAGCACCCGGTCGTCTGTCGCGACCTGTTCGATCACCGGGGTGATCAAGTGCACGGTCGGGGCGATGTCGGACTTGGGGCCGAGCAGTACGGTACTGGCGCGGCCAACGATCTTCGGGCAGTTCCACAATGGGCGCAGGCCCACGGTGGCGCCGGGCAGGCCGAGGAAGTCGAGGGCGTCGGACACGGTGTTGGTGTCCAGTGCGGCCAGGCGGTCGAGCAAACGGTCAGGGGTCATGGGCAAGCCTCGGGTGACGGAGGCGGCCAGTGTCAGGCAGTGCCTATGATAGGTATATTACGAAGTACAGAAGCCTTGCATACGCTTAACCTATGGATAAGACCATGATCAACTTTCGCCTGATTCGTCACCTCTGGTTGTTCCTGGCCGTGGCTGAAGAGCAGAACTTTGGCCGTGCGGCCAAGCGCCTCGGCATGTCCCAGCCACCGCTGAGCGAGCAGATCCAGGTGCTGGAGCAGGCGCTCAAGGTCAAGCTGTTCGACCGCTCCCGACGGGGGGCCAAGCTGACTCCGGTGGGCGCGGCGATCCTGCCGGCGGTGCGCAAGTTCGCCGAGCAGCTGGAGCGCCTGGAACTCGCCGTGGAAGAAGCGGTGGCGGGGCAGTCGGGGATGTTGACCATCGGCGCGATCTCCACGGCGATGTTTGATGTGCTGCCGGGGTTGATCGAGCAACTGAAGCTTGATTACCCGCAGCTCACGGTGTCGGTGCGGGAAATCGACAGCGTCGAGGCGTTGCCGGCGCTGGAGGCCGGGGATATCGACCTGGCGTTTGCCCGGCTGGATGGTGACCTTGGGGCTTCGGTGCAGTCATTGCCGCTGACGGAGGACCGGCTGGTGGTGGCGCTTCCGGTGGATCATCCGTTGGCGAGTCGTACGCGGATCAGTTTGTCGAGCCTGGCGAATGAGCCGTTGGTGATGTTTTCGCGCAACGTCAGTCCGGTGTATTTCGACAATTTGATCGCTACCTGTCGTGCCAGCGGGTTTTCGCCTCGGGTGCTGCATGAAGTGCGGTCGGTGGCTTCGCAGATCGCGTTTGTCAGCTATGGGCAGGGTATTGCGTTGGTGCCGGCGTCGTTGAAGAAGCTGGCGCCGGCCAATGTGGTGTTTCGGGCGTTGAGCCAGAAGCTCAATGTGGTGACCACGGCCGTCGCCTGGAATACCCAGCGGCCGAACCCGGTGGTGGAGGCGGTGATCGCGCGGTTTCGCTAGGGGTTGGGGTTGAGTACATATCCGTTATTTAGGTAACGGCGGCTTATGGTTCCGCTCTTACAGCGGGTCACTTTTGGCAAGCGCCCGGAATGCCGGCCCAGCCAAAAGTAACCAAAAGGTCTTTGCCCCACCACTCGGTGCCTCGCCTAGGCTCGGCA